>JAHFDE010000023.1 GCA_023249165.1 Candidatus Methylomirabilota bacterium
CGACAGCGCCATGGCCATGCGGACGATCATGTACTCCTTCGGGGCCTCAGTCCAGGATGAAAACGGCAACCTCGTCCTCAACTCCAAGCAGACGCTCGAGGCCGTCAAGTACGTCAAGGCCCTTTTCCAGGAGGCGATGACCCCGGAGGTCCTCGCCTGGGATGAGTCCTCGAACAACCGCTTCATGCTGGCGGGGAAGGGGTCGCTGGTGCTCAACGCCATCTCGGTCACGCGCACCGGAGAGGACGAGAAGATCCCCGTCCACGAGAAGATCTGGCTGACCAAGGCGCCCAAGGGCCCGGTGGCGCGCATAGGGGTCGCACACCTCACGCAAGTCTACGTGATCTGGAAGTTCGCCGAGAACATCGCGGGGGCCAAACAGTTCCTCGTCGATTACATCGGTAACTTCAGACAGGGGTGTCTGGCGAGCGAGTTCTACAACTTCCCCTGCTTCCCCAAGAGCGTCCCCGACCTCAAAGAGCTGATCGCCCATGATCCAAAGGCCAGGCCCCCAGATAAGTACAAGGTGCTGGAGGATGTCCTGGACTGGGCGACGAACGTGGGCCACCCGGGCTACGCCAACGCGGCGGTAGACGAGGTGTTCAAGACTTGGGTGCTCAACACCATGTTCGCGGAGGCGGCCACCGGGGCCGAGACCCCTGAGGAGGCCATCAAGCGGGCCGAGAAGAAGTGCCAGGGAATCTGGAAGAAGTGGCGAGAGAAGGGAAAGATCTGAAGAGAAAGGCCCGGAGGATCGAGACCTTCAGGGCTGGGCAAGCGCGGGGCGGAGTTTGGCGGCGATCTGCTCGAGACTTTCCTTGCCTTTGAAATGCGCGACGCTCTTCATGCTGCCACCCCCATCGTCCGCATACCGGGGGATGATGTGAATGTGCACGTGAAAGACCTCTTGGCCGGCCGCCTTGCCATTATTGATGCCTAGATTAAAGCCGGCGGCGCCCAGCGCACTCTGCACCTTTGTCGCAACCATCGCGGCAACCTGAAAAAGCTTCCCTACCTCTTCGGCGGGCATCTCACTGAGCGTGGCGTAGTGCTGCCGCGGAATGACCAGCGTGTGTCCCGGCGTGCAGGGGAAGATATCGAGGAAGGCCACCGCCCCGTCCCCGGCAAAGATCGTGTGTGACGGCCGCTCCACTCGAGCGATCTGACAAAAGAGGCACCCGCTCACGGCGCGCTCCTCGCTTTCCGCTCCCTCGTCCGCAGGGGCACCCACTCCACCACCTGCAGGCCGAAACCGTCGAGTCCCACGATACGCCGAGGATTGCTGGTCAGCAGGCGAATCCGGCTGAGCCCCAGGTCCACCAGGATCTGGGCGCCAATTCCATACTCGCGCAGATCCATGCGACCCCGCGGAGACCCATCAGGTCTGGGTCCCTCAGAATCGGTCAGGTGGCTCGTCCATCCCACCCCGCCGGAGGCTTCGCGAATGTACACCAGCACCCCCTTCCCCGCCTCGCTGATGAGCTCCAGGGAGGCCTGAAGCTTCTCCCCGCAGCCGCAGCGTAAAGACCCGAGGGCGTCACCGAGGAGACACTCCGACTGAACCCTCACCAGGACGTCTTCCGCCTGAGCCACATCCCCAAGGATCAAGGCCAGATGGTGCCGCCCATCCATGTGGCTTTCATACAGGATGCCCTGAAACGTGCCGTGGCGGGTGGGAAAGGTCGTGCTCGCGATGCGTGTGACGAGCTTGTCGCGCCGCATCCGGAAGTCGATGAGGGTCTTGACGGTGAGACTCACCAGGTGATGACGCTCGGCGAAGGCCTGAAGGTCTGTCAGACGCGCAGCCTCCCCCGCGTCCGTCAGGATGGCACAGAGAACGGCTCCGGGATAGAGGCCGGCCAGGCGGCAGAGATCGAGCGCGGCCTCTGCTTGCCCTGCCCGCGTCAGGACCCCCCCTTCCATGGCGCGGAGCGGAAAGATGTGACCGGGCCGGACCAGATCCTCGGGCCGGGCCTTGGGATCAACGAGCGTCTGAATGGTGACGGCCCGGTCAAAGGCAGAGATGCCGGTCGTCGTTCCCGCCCTGGCATCTGCCGACACACAATAGGTGATGTCACCGGACCCCTGCCGCTCCGGGACCATGATCGGGATCTTGAGGGCATCGAGTCGCGCGCCGGTAAGGGCGACACAGATGATCCCCCTGGCCTCCCGGGCCATGAAGTTCACCGCCTCGGGGGTCGCTCGCTCGGCCGACAAGACCAGCACACCCTCACTCTCCTTGGCCTCGTCGTCGGCCAGGACCACCATCCGCCCCTCGCGAACGGCCCGGATCGCCTCTTCCACCGAATGGCCGGTCATTGCAAGTCCTCGACAGCGCTTCGGATCGCCTTAAGATGCGTCTCGGGAACGTCAAGAGGAACGACACAGCCCGGGGCCAGAATATGCCCGAGACCTCCCGTCTGCGCCACGGCATCCTTCACCTGAGCCCGCACTGCTCCCTCGGGCCCGTCTCGAAGGGTCTCGACCTCATTGAGTCCCCCCACGACCGCGCCGCGACAGAGCTTTTGTGCCTCACGAAGGGAGGGCGACGTTCGTCGGTCGTGCCAGTTGATGGCCGGAACCGGATAGGCCGCCATCACGTCGAATGGGATGTCCAGGCCGTGGACGTGCAGGACCGAAAAGGCGCTCCGCCCGGCCACCTGCTCCAGGACCTGTCGGTCGTACGGTTCCGCAAAGCGGTGATGCTCGTCGGCGGTCAAGAGACCGGACGATGCCACCTGGGTCGCGAAAAAGATCCCATCCCCTCCGGATTGCAGGCAGGCGGCCGCATACCGACTCATCGTCTCGGTGATCACCTCAAGGGCCCCATGGATCAGGGCGGGTCTTTCCCGGAGGTCCGCCAGAAATCGCTCGTCGCCGGCGAGCTTCTTCGCGATGGAGAGGGGGCTGAACACCGTCTGAAGGACCGGCGCGTCATCGGGACGCCCCTTCACCACCTGACGGAGACACGTTAGCTCCCGACCCAGCGCCCCCGCCTCGGGATCCAGCGGTCGGAGGTTTGCCCAGTCGCCCGGGCGCCTGACCGCGTGATCGACACAGACCCGGGAGCCGTCGACGTCCCCTTCGTAGGCGACCCGGCAGCCCCAGTCCTCGACGCAGTAGACCCCGGTGGGCATCACCTTGATGAAATCGAGATCGTAGCGGGCGTGAAAGGCGAGTAGCGCCTCGGCCAGCGCAAAGGGATCCTCATCGAGGCCGGGAAAATGGCGCCAGAAGCTCACAGGAGGGCGGTCCACCGGTCTTCGCTCTACTGCTCTTTGGATCCGCTCTGCTTTCGTCATCTCGACCCTGGCCCCCCTGCCCCTTTTGGTCCCGCCCTATGATAGAGAGAGGAGACAGGAGTTGTCAACGAATCGGTCCAGCGGGTCGGTGGCGAAGAGGTGCCCCTGGTGGGCCGATTGACAAGGGCTCTCGCAGCGTGCTAGCCTTATCTTTCCCGGTGTTGAGAGGAAAGAACGCATGCGACTCGATCAGTTTACCGTGAAGGCCCAGGAGGCCATCGATGCCGCCCGTCGCCAGGCAGTCGAGATGGGCCATCAGGCCATCGATGTGGAGCATCTCCTGCTGGCCCTGGTCGAACAGCCCGAGGGGGTGATCCCCCCGCTCCTCCAGAAGCTCGGCGCGAATCTCCACCTGCTGCGCACGCAACTCACAGAAGAGTTGGCACGGCGCCCCAAGGTGCATGGCGGAGGAGGCGCGGAGTACATCACCCCCCGACTCCAAAAGGTCCTGGACGCGGCCCTCCAAGAGGCGACACACCTGAAGGACCAGTACGTCTCGACCGAACACCTCCTCCTGGTCATGGTGGACCAGGCCGGTGGGGCCGCGGAGCGGATCCTGAAGGAGGCGGGGGTCAGCAAGGACGGGATCTACGCGGCCCTGACCGCCCTCCGCGGCGGGCAGCGGGTCACCGACCCGCATCCGGAGGAAAAATACCAGGCCCTCGAGCGGTACAGCCGGGATCTGACGGATCTGGCGCGGAAGGGGAAGCTGGACCCGGTCATCGGGCGCGATGACGAGATCCGGCGTGTCATCCACGTCCTGTCCCGTCGGACGAAAAACAACCCGGTCCTGATCGGCGAGCCGGGCGTGGGGAAGACCGCCATCGTCGAAGGGCTGGCGCAGCGGATCGTCAACGGCGACGTCCCCGAAACGCTGAAGAACAAGCGGGTCGTGGCGTTGGACATCGGCTCGCTCGTCGCCGGCTCGAAATACCGGGGTGAATTCGAGGACCGGCTCAAGGCGGTCCTCAAGGAGATCACCGAATCCGAGGGGCAGATCATCTGCTTCATCGACGAGCTGCACACCCTGGTCGGGGCCGGGGCGGCGGAGGGGGCGGTGGACGCCTCGAATATGCTCAAGCCGGCCCTGGCTCGCGGCGAACTCCGCTGCATCGGCGCCACCACCCTGGATGAGTACCGGAAGCGGATCGAGAAGGACCCGGCGCTGGAACGGCGGTTCCAGCCGATCGTCGTCGGGCAGCCGTCGGTCGACGACACCATCTCGATCCTCCGCGGCCTCAAGGAGAAGTACGAGGTGCACCACGGCGTCCGGATCAAGGACTCGGCCCTGGTGGCCGCCGCGGTCTTGAGCCACCGCTACATCAGCGATCGGTTCCTGCCGGACAAGGCCATCGATCTCGTCGACGAGGCCGCCTCGCGCCTCAGGATGGAGATCGACAGCATGCCGACCGAGATCGACGAGGTCGAGCGACGGATCCGACAGCTCGAGGTGGAACGCGAGGCCCTCCGCAAGGAGACCGATCCCGGCTCCCGCGAGCGCCTGGCGAACCTGGAAGGAGAACTGGCCAACCTCCGGGAGCGATCGGGGGCCATGAAAGCTCGCTGGGAGCGGGAGAAGGCCATCATCAAGAAGATGCGAGAGATTAAAGAGCGCCTGGAGCAGAAGCGGGTGGAGGAGCAGCAGGCCGAGCGGAAGGGCGACCTGGGCAAGGTGGCGGAGCTGCGCTACGGGGTCATCGCCCAGCTTCAGAAAGAGCTCGAAGCCGAGCGGGCGAAGGTCGAGGCCATCCAGAAGGAAGGCATGATGCTCAAGGAGGAGGTGGACGAGGAGGATATCGCCGAGGTCGTGGCGAAGTGGACGGGCATCCCGGTCACCCGGCTGCTGGAGGGCGAGACGCAGAAGCTCCTTCGGATGGAGGAGAAGATCCGCGAGCGCGTGGTCGGCCAGGATGAGGCGATCGGCGCCGTCGCCAACGCCATTCGCCGGGCCCGCTCCGGGTTGCAGGACCCGAAGCGCCCCCTGGGGTCGTTCATCTTCCTGGGGCCGACCGGGGTGGGCAAGACGGAACTCGCCAGGGCGCTCGCCGAGTTCCTCTTTGACGATGAGCGGGCCATGGTCCGCCTGGACATGTCGGAGTACATGGAGAAGCACACCGTCTCCCGACTCATCGGCGCTCCGCCGGGCTACGTGGGCTACGAGGAGGGGGGGCAACTCACTGAGGCGGTGCGGCGCCGACCCTACTCCGTGCTCCTCTGTGACGAGATCGAGAAAGCGCACGCCGATGTCTTTAACCTGCTCCTGCAGATCCTGGACGACGGGCGCCTCACCGACGGGCATGGCCGGGTCGTCGACTTCCGGAACACCATCATCATCATGACCTCGAACCTGGGGAGCCACCTCATCCAGGAGATGTCCGATGAGGAGAAGATCCGGGAACGGATCTGGGACACGCTCCGGGCCCACTTCCGGCCGGAGTTCTTGAACCGCATCGACGAGGTGATCATCTTCCACCGCCTCGGCATGCGTGAGATCACGCAGATCGTGGAGATCCAGCTCCGGCAGCTGGCCAGAAGGCTCGCCGAGCGGAAGATGCAGGTGACCCTGTCGGAGGCCGCCAAGCAACACCTGGCCGAGGTCGGCTTCGACCCGGTCTACGGGGCCCGGCCCCTCAAGCGCGCGCTGCAGCGGCTGGTGCTCGACCCCCTGGCCGCGAAGATCCTGGAGGGGGAATTCAAGGAGGGCGATCACGTCGTCGTCGATGCCGAGGGCGACCGGATCGTCTTCACCAAGGCGGCTGTAGTTCAGCGTTCAAAGTGAACTCTGAACCATGAACGGCATAACTCATGCAGGCGCTCGAGGGCGTGAAGGTCATCGACTTCTCCCGGATCCTGGCGGGACCGTACTGCACGATGATCCTGGCGGATCTCGGGGCCGAGGTGGTGAAGATCGAGGAGCCCACGTCGGGCGACGAGGCCCGGGGCGTCGGCCCCTTCCTCAAGGGGCTGAGCGTCTATTTCGCGAGCCTGAACCGCGGCAAGAAGAGTGCCGCCCTCAACATCAAGGATCCGCGGGGGCGCGATCTGGCGGCCGCGCTCATCGCCCGGGCCGACGTCCTGGTGGAAAACTTTCGTCCCGGGACCATGGACCGACTCGGCCTCGGCTACGAGACGGTAGCCACGCGCAACCCCAGGCTGATCTATGCCGCCTGTTCCGGCTTCGGCCAGACCGGGCCCTACCGGACGCGGGGGGCGTATGACATGGTGATCCAAGGCATGGGCGGGGTCATGTCCATCACGGGCGAGCCGGGGGGGAGGCCCTTGAAGACCGGCCCGGCGATCGGGGATCTGGCCGGCGGCCTGTTTACGGCCATCGGGATCCTCGCCGCGCTCCAGGCCCGTGAGCACACGGGCGAGGGACAGATGGTGGACATCGGGATGCTGGATTGTCAAGTTGCCCTGCTCGAGAATGCGATCATCCGGTACACCACCACCGGCGAGATCCCGGGACCGCTAGGCGCGCGGCATCCGTCTATCGCCCCCTTTGAGGCCTTTGAGGCCAAAGACGGCTACGTGATCTTTGCCGTGGGCACCCCCCATTGGGAGCGTTTCTGCCGGGTCATCGGTCGTGAAGACCTGCTCGAGGACCGGCGCTTTGCCACGAACGCGCTGCGCGCCGAAAACCACGGAGCACTGCAACCCCTCATCGCCGAGATCGCCAGGACGCGAACGGTCCGAGAATGGATGGCAATCATGGAGCAGGCGGACGTCCCGTGCGGGCCCATCAACACCATCGATCAGGTGGTGGCGGACCCGCAGGTCCAGGCGCGCGGAATGATCACCACCATCCACCATCCCGGGGCTGGCGCCGTGCGCCTCCCGTCCTCTCCCGTCAGGCTCTCGCGGACCCCCAGCCGTGCTGACCGCCCAGCGCCACGGCTCGGCGAACACACGGCCGAGGTGCTGAAGGCCTGGCTGGGGCTCGAGGGAGAGGCCATTACGGCGCTCACAGGGCAGGGGGTCATCGCATGAGAGAGGACCTGGCCGTCACCATCATCGCCATCGCGATCGGTTGTATCGCGCTCGTGATCGCGGCGGCGGTATTCGCCCTGTTCCCCCTCGTGCGCCAGGCCCAACAGCTGCTCAGCCGGCTCGACCGGTTTCTACAGTCGACGGAGGGCGACGTGCGTTTGACCCTCGGCGAGATCCGGGAGGCAGCCAGGAACCTGAACGAGATCTCGACCGGCGTCCTCAAGAACATGGATAAGGTGAGCAACACCGCCGACGCCCTGGAGGGTCTCGGTGAGACGCTCCGAAACACGAGCGACATCATTCGGACCGGCCTGCATCCCCGTCTCCTCTCTTTCGGGGCCTTGCTGGTTGGGCTCAGAACGGGAAGTTGGTCTCTCCTTCGGAGGCTCTTTTTGAGGACCTTTGTGAAGAGGAGGTGAATGTCGATGAGCGATGACCGTGGATTTGGCGGAGCGGCCGTGCTGCTGGCTTTTCTGCTCGGGGGCGCCTTTGGAGCACTCACCACACTGCTCTACGCTCCGGAATCGGGAAAGCGCACCCGGGTGCGGATCCGGCGGCTTACCGAGGACCTCCAGGAGCGGGCCCTCGATGTGGCCGAGGAGGTCCGGGACCGGGTGGAAGATGCCGTGGACCAGGGCCGCGAGGCCGTCTTATCCGCTTTCGAGGCGGGGAAGGAGGCCTTCCAGCGCGAGCGGGATAGGCTGACGACATCGTCTTCCTAATGGACGGGACAACGCGTCCCCCGCATGCGTGCCCGGGAGGGTCTTCCCGGGCATCATGCTTTTCCGCACCGACCGTCGGGCGCTCGGTCGCGGCAAGCGGCTTTACGTTGCTGGTCGTCCTCGGCCTGGCCGTTTGGAGCGCCGCTCTCGCCTGTTCCGAACAGGCCTGTGAGCAGCACTTCCTCCTGCAAGAGGTGCGGGAGGTCCGGGTTGCCGACGGGGGGTATCTCCGCGAGGCCTCCGGGCTCACCGGGTTCGGCGGGCATATTTGGACCGTCTCGGACAAGAACGACGCCGCCATCTACCGGCTGGATCTTTCAAGCCGGGAAAGAGTGGCTGCCGCCCGGGAGACCCCCCTCCACATCTCTCCGGCCATCCGGCAGGCGCTATCGGCGTGCAGAAGCCATCGGGGAGACCGCCTGGATCTCGAAGGGATCGCAGCGGATGCCGGGGGTCTTTTCTTCCTGCTTTCCGAAAACTACCGGGCCATCCTCATCACCGAGGTCGTTGATCCCAGCGGCCCCACCCCCCGGGCCGCCGTCACGGACGTCCTCTGTGTGCCAGACAGGAACCTGTCGGCCAACGACGGGCTGGAGGGGCTCAGCGCCTTTTCGGGCGGCCTTTTGACGCTGGAAGAGGGTAAGAGCTCGCCGACCAAGAGGCTGTACCGGTGCCTCCCCCCTGACCGCCACTGCAGCCCCGTGCGATTCCCCGCCCTAGACGGGCGCACCCCCGACATCTCCTTCCGTGATCCCCACGGAACGCGGCTCCTAGTCCTGAATACGGCGTCGGGACTCCTGGAGCGCTTCAACAAGGTGTGTGAGGTGCAGGTCGGGGATCAGACCGTCAGGGCGTGCGTGCTGGACCTCGACCAGGTCAAGGAGGGCGCGAAGAGTCGGGGTGACCTCCCGGAATCGTTTCGGCGAGAGGGGGGAATGAACTACGAGGGGATCCACTTCGATGCGGCCACAGGGCGGCTATATATCATCAATGACAACAACGCCGTCTGGAACCTGATTTTTTACCAGGACGCCGACCGGGAGCCGACCCTCCTCCTGATCTTCACCCATACCACTCCGCCGTGAGCCTAGCGACCCAGGAAATCGCGGGCCTCCAGGGATTGGCCGGTGACGTCGCGGGATTCGTCGGAGGCGAGATAGACGAAGACGGGGGTGATCTGCTCGGGGGTCGGCAGGGTCAGCGGGTCCTCCTCGGGGTAGGCGGCCGCCCGCATGCCGGTGCGGGTCCCGCCCGGATTGACCGCGTTGACCCGGATATGAAACGGCAGAAGCTCAGCGGCCAGGAGCTGCGTGAGCCCTTCCAGGGCGAACTTGGATGCGGCGTAGGCTCCCCAGCGAGGCTTGCCGATGCGGCCGACTCCGGAGCTCACATTCATAATGGAGCCCCCGCCGGTCGGAATCATCAGAGGGAGGCAGGCCTTGATGACAAAGAACGGGCCATGGAGATTCACGGCGACCACCGCCTCCCAGTCCTCTTCGGGGTACTCGAGGATGGGCACCCGGGGGCCGAGGAGGGACGCGTTATTCACCAGGACGTGTAATCCATCGAATCGCCTCTTGATCTCCCCAGCCAACTGCTGCACCTGCTGCCGATCGGCCACATCCGCGCGAAGCGGTACGACGTTCCCTCCCCCCTTCTGGATCTCCGCCGCCGCCGCTTCGAGGCGTTCGAGATGCCTCGCCGTCACGATGACCGTGGCCCCCTCCCTCGCGTAGGCGGCGGCGACCGCTCTGCCGATCCCTTGACTCCCGCCGGTTACCAGGGCCACCTTTCCCTGAAGCCTCATACTACCCTCTTGTCAATTGCACCGTCTCTCTGATACCGTTCCCCGCAAGCTGAGCGCTAGCCATCCGATGTCACCCATCGCGAAGGGGGTCTATATGGGCAAGTTCGTCAAAGTAGCTGAGACCAAGGATGTCGCTGCCGGAACGGGAATCCTGGTGGAACTGGAAGGGGAACGGATCGCCCTCTTTAACGTCGACGGCACCTTCTGTGCCATCGGGGACGTTTGCACCCACTCGGGCGGCCCCCTGTCAGAGGGGGACCTGGACGGGGACGTGGTCACGTGTCCATGGCACGGGGCCCAGTTCGATGTCAAGAACGGTGAGGTCATTGGCCCGCCCGCCCCCGATCCTGTTCACAGCTACCACATCAAGGTCGAGGGGACGGCGATTCTGATCGAGCGTCCCTGAGCGCATCACGGGAGCGTCGTGATCTTCTCGGCGACGAGAGCCTCCCCGTCCTTTGTGTACGTGATCAGGACCTGATCTCCGGGACTGATGCCCGAGAGTTTCCCCGCGGTCGCCCGAAAGTTGAGGGGACTGCCGGTCTGGGCATCCCGAATTTGAATCGACTGGGCCGACGGATTGACGGTCAGGGCCTCCCCAATGTGACCATTGGGGCCTGCCGCGGTTCAGGCCCAAACCTGAGGTGCCAAGAGCAGGAGGTGCAATACGAATGCTGCCCCGATGAGCCATTTATTCCGTACCATCCTCAGTCTCCTTTCCCTGCCTTTGCCATGACGCTCCGCCATACTACCCCAGGGGCGTCCGACTGTAAAGGCTCCTTCACAGGGGTTCGCTGAAGATTCCGCGCGAATTTTCACCAGAGAAGGCTCGGGGCGTCAGAGGTCTTATCCATGAAGGCGCAGGACATCACGGGGGCGTTATGGGCATGCCCCACGCGCCCCTTGCGATCGACCAGGATGATTCCACCCTCGCCCTGGCCTCGCTCACCCAGGACCGCCATCGCGAGGCGTGCCGCATCCTGGGGATGACGGTCTCCGGCCAAGAGATCGACGGCGGTCTTGGCTAACACCACCCGCATAATGGCCTCGCCATGGCCCGTCACCGAGGCCGCGCCCAAAAGGTGGTCAGCGTAGGTTCCTGCCCCGATCAAGGCGCTGTCCCCCACGCGCCCGGGCCGCTTGCGAAGGAGGCCCCCTGTGGAGGTGGCCGCCGCAATACCCCCGGCCCCATCCACCGCCACCGCGCCGACCGTCCCGGGGCTGTCTTTCATCGCCTCCCATCTCGCGCGCTGCCGCTCTGTGACGAGCTCCTCGCCAGAGCAGCCCGAGATCCCGATATCGCGCGCAAACCGGTCCGCCCCCTCCGCTACCAGCAGAATATGCCTCCCGTCGTCGAGAACGCGGCGGGCCAGTCGAATGGGATTACGAAGGTTGCGCACCGCGCCCACCGCCCCCGCGTGCAAGCGCCCGCCGTCCATGAGCGAGGCATCCATCTCGACCTCTCCCGCGGCATTGAGGACGGAACCTCTTCCCGCGTTAAACAGGGGGTGATCCTCCAAGAAGGCCACTGCCTCCTCCACCGCATCGAGCGCTGATCCGCCCTGGAGAAGGCGCCGCCATCCGGCGAGGGCTGCCCGCCTACAGCCCTCCCATCGCTCCTCCTCGTCCTCTTCCGGAACACGGCCTGCGCCACCATGCACCACGATAACGGGCTTCATGCAGCCGGCCCTTCCTCAGGGGACTCTTCCACCCTGTCCGCTCCCCGTTCCAAGACCTCGAGTGGTTTCAAGACGATGTAGCCCCCCCTGACTTCAACCTCAAGGAGGTCTCCAGCCCTCAGCCCCAGGCTCTTCCTCAGCTTAGCTGGTATGGTGAGCTGCCCCCGATCCTTGATGACCACACGAAACAGTGAAAAACCTCCTTTTTCTGAAAATACGATTGTGCAACATTCTGACATATTTTTAGATTCGGTCAAGCAAAATTTGGCTTGCCACTCCGTAACGCCCGGGGTATCCTTTTTATGGCCGCAGGATGCCAGAACTCCCTTGTTCACCGGATACCAAAACCACTAATTGTTGGCGTTCCAAGCGAGCTTCACAGCTTGGGAAGAGAGACGATGGAGTGGCCGTCTCACCTTCCCGGCAAGGATCGGACATGGAAGTTTATCTGAGTGAAAACGCCTTCGTCGGGCTACTCGTCTCGACCATCGAGGTCTACCGGCGGGAGTGCTTTGGCATTCTCCTCGGCCACAGCACGTCGGAGCGCGTGTTTGTGGAGTTTGCGGTCCCGTATCAGACGGCGAATCGAAAGTACCGGGAGGTCCACATGGACTGGAAGCGCAGCCAGCGGGTGGAGGATGCGGTCCGAAGCACCACCCGATGGGAGTGCGTGGGAGACTACCACTCCCACTCCAAGTACGGGCTGAACCGGGCCACGACCGAGCTATCGAAGGAGGACGAAAAGTACTTCACCGATGGGACGGTCGGGATCGTGGTGGCGATCAACGACATCCGCAAGCCGAGACCCTGGGGGTACGTCAAAGGCACCCTCTCTGGTGCGGTCAACGGCTACTCCATCCGGGTCGGCGCCTACTATAAGTCCAACGACCACATCGAGAAGGCCCATATCATCTGCCCCTATGCCATCGGCTTCATGGAGAAGCAGGTCCCGGTGCGGGAGCGCTAGCCCATGGCGGCCCAGCCGAGGGTCGCTCCTCCGAACATCAAGGCCTATCTCGACCGGCTGTACGCCACCTACGATCTGAGCTACATCCCGACGTCGGCCGCTCAATTCCCCCACCGCTACCACCGGCCGGAAGACATCGAGGTAGTGGGCTTCATCGCCAGTTGCTTTGCGTACGGCCGGGTCGAGGGATTCACCCCCCCGATCGATACCCTGCTCGCGGTCCTGGGGGATCACCCCTACGGGTCGCTGCTTGCCTTCGACCCCAGGCGGGACGCCGAGCGCCTCCGCACGTTTTCATACCGCTTTAACGCCGCTCGCGATGCGATCTGTCTGCTCTGGTTCCTGCGCCAGACCCTCGAGCGCTACGGCTCGCTCCGGGCCTGCTACCTCGCCGGATACCGGGACCGGGACGAGGACACGCGACCGGCGCTCACCGCCTTCGTCACCAAGGTCCTGCGGCTCGACCCGCGACCGGTCTATGGCAAAGGACACCTCTCGCCAGGGATGCATCATCTCCTCCCCTCACCGGCGCGCGGAGGGGCGTGCAAGCGCCTGCACCTTTTCCTTCGCTGGATGGTCCGGCAGGATCACATCGACTTCGGCCTGTGGCCCGAGCTGCCGCCGGCGAAGCTGATCATCCCCCTGGATACGCACGTGGCCCAGGTCTCACGGCGGCTCCGCCTGACCCGGATGAAGAGCCCAGGCCTGGCCATGGCCCTCGAAATCACCGAGAACCTGAAACGGTTCGACCCGGCGGATCCGGTCAAGTACGACTTCGCCCTCTGCCGGCTGGGCATGCTGGGCGATCGTTCAGGGTTCATGGTTCAGGGTTCATGGCCAGAGACCTGACCCACCGCCCTTCCCTCTGCGCTTGAGAACTTCTGTTATTCTTGTGGCTACCATGAACTATGAACTCTGAACCCTGAACACCACCTTAGTCGAATGCGGAAGCGCGGCCAGCCACGCTCAAAGGACCATCTGAACCGCACATGGCTCGGCCGGGGGGGGCCGAGGCTCGGAGCGCACATGTCCATCGCGGGCGGCGTGGACAAGGCCTTTCTCCGCGGGGAGGAGGTCGGCTGCGATGCCATGCAGATCTTTACCAAGAACAACAACCAGTGGCGGGCCGCGCCCCTCACGGAGCGGGAGATCAAAGCGTACAAGACCAACCGCAGGCAGGCCGGCATCGATCCCATCCTGGCTCACGACTCCTACCTGATCAACCTCGCTTCCCCCGACAAAGACCTCCATAGGAAATCCCTGGAGGCCCTCCGGATCGAGGTCGCGCGGGCAGCCGTCCTCGAGATCCCGTACCTGATCATCCATCCGGGCGCGCACCTCGAAAGCGGGGAGGCGGAGGGGATCGCGCGGGTCGTGGAGGCGTTGGACACGGTCCTCGAGGATCCCCAGGCCTCCCGCGTCATGATCTGTCTCGAGACCACGGCGGGACAGGGCTCGAGCCTCGGCTACCGCTTCGAGCACCTTGCGTCTATCCGGGGGGGCGTGACGCGACGGGAACGCGTCGGCATCTGCGTGGACACATGCCATATCTTTGCAGCAGGGTACGAGATCCGGGGCCAGAAGGCATGCGAAGAAACCATGCGGCAGCTCCATAGCATCGTCGGCCTCGACCACGTCAAATGCGTCCACCTGAATGACTCGCAGCGCGAGCTGGGGAGTCGCGTGGACCGTCATGCCCATATTGGCCGAGGGCAGATCGGCCTGGAAGGATTCCGTCTCCTTATCAACGACCCGCGCCTCCAGCACATCCCCATGATCCTCGAGACCCCAAAGGGGGAGGACCCTGTCGCCGCTGACCGCCGCAACCTCGCTATTCTGCGCAGTTTGGTCAGAGGGTCGCCGGTGTGATCCAGGGAGTCATTCGTCAACCGGAGGAGGGCGCGGAGACAACATCGGAGCCAGGTCCAGGTAAAGGTCCATGCGGGGGCGCGGCGACGGCAGGTCCGCTTCTTTTGTCGTCTGAGAGATCTGCAGTGATGACAGGACCCCCTTCCAACTTTCGCTCGACACCGCCAGCGCCTCTTCCACCTTCGGGAGCGCGGGGGCCGGGACCCGCTTCATCAATGCCTGGAGGAACTCCCTTTCCTTCTCTGCCGTCGCGTTCGCAACGGCCGTGGCCCGCCTCACTCCCTCTTCTGCGGGAAGCACACCTTCATCGATCCGATCCAGGTAGAGGATGATACGATCCCGTGACAGTTCCAGCCCTTGAACGATCTCGATGACTTCGATTTGAACCTCATCGGGGACGGCAGAGGAGATCCTGATCAGAGTTGTGGCGTTTGTTCGGGTCAGCTCTTTCGTCTTCTCCTTGGCTTTGTGGAGATCTAATGAGGCGGCGGCGGCGATGGCGCTGAGACCCAGGACGGCGAGTGAACATCCGAGGGCGACCCACAGATGCCTTCGCACCATCACCTCCTGCACCACCCGCAGCCGCATCGCGTTCCCCCCTTACACGGCACACACGACTTTCTCGCCAGTTCTGACATTTTTTCCCCTCGAAGGAGGGCTTTCGCGCGTGTGTTCCGCCTCAATCATACTCGCCTGCTGCCCCTCACAGCAAGTCCGTTCGCAGCGAAGACCCTGGTCTCGCCTGGGAGTATTCTCGATGACGACCCCTTGGTTTCTCTCGTATCTATCCTTTCAGTTCAGTAGCTTGCATGAAGTACCCTCATATATCCCTTAAAAAATAGCTTGCACTCCATTAAATTATCTGGTATAAACCGTGCCTCTCAAGGGAGAGGGGTTCAGGCTTCGGAATAATCAAGGGGGAGAGCGACCTGTGCAGAAGAACCATAAACGGCTGACAGTAAGCCTTGGGCTTGCCGGATTCTTCTTCCTCTCCGCCCTGCTCGTCGCCTCTCTCCCTGGAGTGCCGGACAGAACACTCGAGTCCCCGGAGCCACTCGCCCCATCCGATGCTTTGCCCGCCCCGGTCTCCGAGCCTCGAGAGCCCACCGATTCGCATCCAACGCACCGGATGATCGACGGAGCGATTCAACGAGGACAGAGCCTCGCCCAAGCCCTCAGCGCTCACGGGATCTCAGGTCGCCTCACCCACGAGATCGCCCAAGCCCTCCGCCCCCATCTGAACTTCCGAAAGATCCGCCCTGGGGCAACCTTCGAGGCCACCCTGGACGAGACCGGAGCGCTCCGCCATTTCTTGTATCGGGCGTCTCCCCTGGAGGTCTACGAGGTCACCCGCGAGCAGTTCGAATATCGGGTGACGCGGCACGAAGTCCCGATCGAGCGCCGGGTGGAAAAAATCGCCGGGACCATCACCTCGTCCCTCTTCGAGAGCATGGAGGCCCTCGGGGAAAAGCCGGAGCTGGCCGTCCGGTTCGTCGACATCTTCGTCTGGGACTTCGACTTTAACAGTCGCGCCCAGCCTGGAGACCGATTCCGGATGCTCGTCGAAAAGACGTATAGCGGCGCCACGTTCGTTCGCTACGGGAGGATCCTCGTCGCCGAATACGAGAATCGCGGGAGGGTCTATACCGGCATCTACTTTGAGACCAGCCCTGGGAGAGGAGACTCTTACACCCCGGACGGCAGATCCGTTCGCAAGACCTTCCTGCGCTCGCCGCTCACGTATAGCCGGATCAGCTCCGGCTACACCCACCAGAGACACCACCCGATCCTGGGCGGCGTCAAGCCCCATCTGGCCGTCGATTATGCCGCCCCCCACGGCACGCCGGTCTGGGCTGTCGCCGACGGGGTCGTCCTCTCGGCCGGGTGGAACGGCGGCAACGGCAAATCGGTTGTCATCCAGCATCGGGGGGGCTACCGGACCATGTACAACCACCTGTCCAGGATCCCTCCGGGGATCCGCAAAGGGGCCGGTGTCCGGCAGAAACAGGTGATCGGCTACGTCGGCTCCACCGGTCTCTCCACGGGACCTCACCTCGATTATCGTCTGATCAAGGATGGTCACTTCGTCAATCCGCTCACCCAGAAGTTCATCCCGGGGGACCCGATCCCCCAGCCCCAGCAGGCGGCATTCCGGAACCTCCGGGATCGGCTCCTGCATCAGCTTCGATCCTCCGCTTCCACATAAGCACCGGCTCTCTTCAGTTTCCATCTCCGATCTCGGTCACTGCAGCCGCTGGAAATAGATCTCGCGACCTGAACTGTACACCCCGTACGCGACGCCCGTGGTGAACTCGCGTCGCTCGACCCGGGTCCGCACGGCGAAGCCCAACCGCTCGTACCGGTCGGCTGCCCCGGCCAGATGGGCGAGCAGCGCCCCGGCGATGGGGTCGCGCGGGACCGCGACCCGCTGGGCCCCCTCCAACGCCAGCAGAAAGAGACGATGGTAGCCAAGCTCGGCCTGCTCGATCTGCAGATATTCGATCCCCGCACCCTTCTCCTTGATCGGGACCCGAAGGTTGTTGAAGGTGACCTCACTCCCGTGGTTCTGCAGGGTCCCCAGGTATCGCCCCTCCACTGGGGCCGTCGCCGAGGCGACGAAGATGAAGAGCAGGACAAAGCCCAGTGCGGAGAGGCCGAAGAACAGATTGGACAGGCGGGTCAGGGGGCCGGCGGAGTGGAGCGAGAGGGCACGGCGAAAGAGGATAGAGCTCCCCACCAGGGCGATGGTCCCGATGGCGATGAAGAGCTTGCGAAGATCCGGGCCCGGACGGAAGAGGTCCAGCTCGTAGGCGAAGAAGGCGGTCAAGAGGTACAGGCAGACCAGCCCCAGGCCGTGGTAGAGGGCCCCCACCCACGAAGCCAGCCTTCCTATTCTCCACGCCCGGAGGCCAAGGGAGAAGCGGAGAAGGCCGGGAAGCTCGAGCTCCCGGCCACAGTGCCGGCAGACGAGCCCGTGGGGAAGGCCCGCATAGCCACAGTTCCAACACTGCACCACGATCCCCTCGCGGACTCCATACGCGGATCGCCAACGGCGGAACCCCCACATCACCGGAGGGAACAACCACACCCCCACGAGAAGGAGCACGGCAGCAGAGTGCAGCAGGCCTGCCACGCCGGCCAGCCTCTCCCCCAGCACCGACTGGATCACGTTAAAAAAGAGGCGGAACACGAGACCTCCCCCCCTTGACACCCGTGAGCCTCCAGCAGGCCAACGCGGACCCTTTCAGTCCCAGTGGCCCCCGGGCACCGTCACCCATCCCCCGAAGGCCTCCCTGGCCTCTCGGTGGAAGGCCTCCGTCTCTCCCTGGTATCGCGGAGAGAAATGAAAGAGGACCAGGCGACGGACCTCCGCCTGCCGGGCGATGAGCCCTGCCTGTCGCGCGGTGAGGTGAAACCGCTCTGCCGCCAGCGAGGCATCCCGATCCAGGTACGCCGCCTCGCAGTAGAGCGCGTCTGCCCCCTTGGCTAACGTCACAATCCGCGCCACGTTCTCGGGCGAGTAGAGGGCATCGGTCACGTAGGCCATCTTCTGACCGGGGGTCACGCTGATGATCGCCCCCTTCAGCTCCCCCAGCGAGAAGGTCTCCGTCCGTCCGCCCGGCCACCTCACCGGGATCTGCGTCTCGTCCCCGACCCCCGCACGGATATTCGCCTTCAGCTCTGCAAGCCAGGGGCCCACCGGCAGGTCGAGACCCGCCAGTCGCTCCTTGTCGATATTGATATGGAACGGCTCTTCGATGGCGAAGGCGAGACAGGGGATCTGATGGTCGAGATGCGCTGCCCGGATGCGGAAGCCGGGCTCATCCCAGAGCTCCCCCGTGAATGGGCGCGCCGCCAGGTCCTGGCGCCGGAAGGCCTCTTTGCAGGCAAAGTGCGCCCCTCGAATCCAGTCGGGATCGACCTCAAAGACCTCGAGACGCAGGGGGTAGCCCTGGACAAGGTTCCAGGTGTAGCCTCGAAGCTTTCCCTCCACGTTGCCGATGATCCCCGGGGGCCCGAAGAGGCTCAGGATGCGATCGCGACCCAGGACCGTTCGGAGGAGGTGATCGAAACCGACGAAGTGATCGAGGTGGGTATGAGAGACGAAGACCTCGCTCACCCGTAGGAGATCACCCGACGGCACGGTGGCAATAGAGCCCAGATCAAAGAGCAGGGCACGCCGCGCCCACCGGATCCGGACGAGAAGGGCCGGGTCCCCCCACGGGCCGTTGACCAACTGCATCTGAAAGGTGGGCTTCATCCCCGAAGCA
>JAHFDE010000024.1 GCA_023249165.1 Candidatus Methylomirabilota bacterium
GCTTCGGCAGCGGGGTGAGCGTTCCGCTGGCGTCCCGGTTGAACTGCATGAAGACCAGGTTCCACAGCTCCAGGTATCGGTCGCAGTCGCACTCGACGCTGCAGTTGGGACGGCCGCACCCGACTGCGGACCCCTGATCGATCACGATCTCGGAACATGGCCCGCACGGGCCGGTATCGCCCATCGCCCAGAAGTTGTCCTTCTCCCCCAACCGGACGATGCGCTCGGGTGGAAGGCCGGCGATTTTCTGCCACAACTGGAACGCCTCGTCGTCATCGGTATAGATGGTCGCCCACAGCCGCTCGGGGTGCAGACCGAGGTCGACCGTGAACCACTCCCAGGCGTAGGCGATGGCCCCCTCCTTGAAGTAGTCGCCAAAGGAGAAGTTGCCGAGCATCTCGAAGAAGGTGTGGTGCCTGCCCGTCTTCCCGACGTTTTCCAGATCGTTGTGCTTTCCACCGGCCCGGACGCACTTCTGGCACGAGGTCGCCCTGTTGTAGCCGCGCCGCTCCCGTCCAAGGAAGCACTCCTTGAACTGGACCATGCCGGCGTTGGTGAAGAGGAGGGTGGGGTCCGCCCTGGGAACCAGGGAGGAACTGGGAACGATGGTGTGTCCCCGCGAGGCAAAATAGGTGAGGAAGGCCTCCCGGACCTCCGCTCCGCTCAGTCTCGGCATCATGCGCTCCCGGTGGTTGCAAAGGTCTAAAGTATTTAATGTTAAGGCATGGAGACGGTGTTGTCAAGGAACGGGAACGCAAAGACAGGGAGAGGGAGGGGGCCTCCAAGGCGGCTGGTGATCCGAGATCGACACGGGAAGGGGTGAGGGTTACCCGGCCAGGCGCTCCAGTCCGGCGACCTTGGCGCCCTCCTCGTCTGCGGCGCGTGTGGCTCGCTCCGAACTCGCTTCGATCCCCCGAACCTTGAGGGCAAAGTCGTCGGGGTTGGAGGCCCAGAGCAGGGCCTCCTCGTACGTGATGAGGCTGCGCTTGTAGAGGACCATGAGGGATTGATCAAAGGTCTGCATGCCGTACTGGCTCTGGCCGGCGGCGATGAAGTCGGGGATCTTTCGGGTCTTGTCCGGATCGACGACGCATTCCCGGATGGTCTGCGTCACCACCATGATCTCGGCAGCCGGGACCCGTCCTCGCCCATCGGCCCGCGGGACCAGCCGCATGGAGATGATGCCTCTGAGCAGTGACGCGAGCTGGAGGCGGACCTGTCGCTGCTGATACGGCGGGTAGACCGAGATGATCCGGTTGATCGTTTCCGTGGCGTCGACCGTATGGAGGGTGCTCAGGACCAGATGCCCCGTCTCGGCCGCCAGGATGGCGGTGGAAATGGTTTCGTAGTCCCGCATCTCCCCCACCAGAATGATATCGGGATCTTGCCGCATGGCGCTCCGGAGCGCTTCGGCAAAGGAGTCGGTGTCGGTCCCCACCTCCCGTTGGTTGACCAGCGATTTTTTGTCCCGGATCAGGTATTCGATGGGGTCCTCAATGGTGATGATATGCGAGCTCCGGTGCGTGTTCATATGCTCGACCATGCTTGCCAGGGTGGTCGTCTTCCCGGTCCCGGTCGCCCCGGTGACCAGGATCAACCCCCGCGACTCCATGGCGAGCTTCTCCACCACGGGGGGGAGATTCAGCTCCTCGATGGTCTGGATCTTTATCGGGATGACGCGCATGACCATCCCGATGGTGGAGCGCTGCTGGAAGATGTTGACCCGGAAGCGGCCCAGGCCGGGGATGCTGTGCGCCATGTCGAGCTCGCGCTTCTGCTTGAACTGCTCCCGCTGGCTCTCGTTCATCACGGAGAAGATCATCCGGACCGCCTCCTCCTGGCTGATCCGGGGTTTCTCGCTTAGCGGGACCAAGCGGTTGTCGATCCGAATGACCGGCGGGCCTCCCACCTTGATGTGGAGGTCCGAGGCCTTCCGCTCAACAGCGATCTTCAGGAGCTCTGCGAGATCCATGGCGCCTCCGGCGATGGGGTTTGTGAGGCTCCATCATGCATTTTCTGTGCCGGAGAGGCGCTGCGGAGGGACCCCTCCCGACCCGGGGGGCGGGGCGGTGGGCGCAGGTGAGATCACCTTAATCTGTATCTGCGGTCTTCTGGGTGCCGTCTATCCCCAGAAGGGCTCGGAGCTTTTTCTCGATTTCGTTGAGAATCGCCGGGTTTTCGTGCAAGAATCGCTTTGCATTTTCGCGCCCCTGCCCGATCCGGTCTCCCCCGTAAGAGTACCAGGCACCGCTCTTTTCGATCACCTTGTGGGTCACCCCCAGATCGAGGAGGCTCGACGTGCGGGAGATGCCCTCGCCGAAGATGATGTCGAATTCGGATTCGCGGAAGGGGGGCGCGAGCTTGTTTTTCACCACCTTCACGCGCACCCGGTTCCCAATCACCGTCTCTCCCTCTTTGATAGACGCGATCTTACGGATATCGAGTCGGACGGAGGCGTAGAATTTGAGCGCCCGACCGCCCGTGGTCGTCTCCGGGTTGCCGAACATGACGCCGATCTTTTCTCGCATCTGATTGATAAAGACCACGCACGTTTTAGATTTTGAGATCGCCGCCGTCAACTTGCGGAGGGCCTGAGACATGAGACGGGCCTGAAGTCCCATGGTCGGTTCGCCCATCTCCCCCTCGATCTCGGCGCGCGGGACCAGGGCAGCCACCGAGTCGATGACCACGACATCCACCGCCCCGCTGCGCACCAGGATCTCGGTGATGTCCAGGGCCTGCTCGCCCGTGTCGGGTTGCGAGATGAGCAGATCGTCGATGCTGACCCCCAGCGCCTCTGCGTATCGGGGGTCCAGGGCGTGTTCCGCGTCGACGAAGGCGGACGCCCCGCCAAGCCGCTGTGCCTCGGCAATGATGTGGAGGGCCAGAGTGGTCTTCCCTGAGGACTCCGGGCCGAAGATCTCGATCACCCGTCCGCGAGGCACCCCGCCGATCCCGAGGGCGTGATCCAGTTCCAGCGCGCCCGTGGGGATCGCAGAGACCGGCTCCAGGACGCCGGTTCCCCCCAGACGCATGATCGACCCCTTGCCGTAGAGCTTCTCGATCTGTGTGATAGCCAGATCCCGTGCCCGCTCCCGTTCCCGCTTCTCGTCCATCCGCTCCCTCCCCCTCGAGCTATCCGTACGACATCGTCATTCGCCACGTCGTGGCTGGACACTACGCAATATGCACCCCTGTGTTTACAGCGTCGCTTCTCGCGTGCGGCGCCGAGACGGGGTGGAGGTGGCCAACACCAAGGCACCCGTGCCAATGGAAAAACGCCGGGAATGAATGTCAGAAGAATGGGAGGGCAACGACTACAATCCCAGCTTCTTCTCCAACTCCGTGAGCTTCTCTTTCAGGGCGTCGAGTTCCGCTTTCACGTTCGCCGGGTTTTCGCGGATGGCGGGCTCGCCGCTGGGCGCCATCTCATCCAGGCCTCCCAACTTTGTCCACTGCTCCATCCCCTTTTTGGCTTCCCGCTGCACGGAGAACATCGCATCCATACTCGAGGAGAGGTACTGCCGGAAGACATCCTGGTACATCTCGCCGTACTTGATGAGCCGGTGGAGGAACGCAACCGGCAACAGGTTCCGCCGCTTCTCCTCTTCCAGGAGGATCTGGACCAACGTGATGTTGGTCAGGTCTTCCTGGCTGTCCGCATCCACGATCTTGACCTGGCGCCCCTGGCGGATCATTTCCGCGATCTCCTCCAGGGTGACATACCGACTCCGGTTGAGATCGTAGAGCTTGCGGTTGCTGTACTTCTTGATGAGGACTTGCTCCTCTGTCACCGCTCCTCCGCCTGGCCGCTCGATGCTTCCAAGATCTCCGACCCGTCCGGGCCCCCCCGGCGTCGTCGGGAGTGTCCGACTTCTCCCTGGAGGCTGCGCAGTCGCCGCGGACCGCTGCACGTCCTCCTCGCTCCTCACACGGTGGTTTAGGATAACAAACAGGTTCGGGGCTGTCAAAGAGAAATGGCGCTTTGCGTTACGAGCAGCGTGCCCCCGCCGGCCCAATGTAAGGTCAGCGTGATTACTTCACCATCGTGACCCGGACGTCTGCCTCTTTCCGAACGATCTCGATCCCGACGTCCTGCGCATGGCGGCGCAGCAGCAAGTCGAGCGAGCCTCCATTTATTCGGAGCCCCTTCAGCTCAACCGTCTCGAGGAATGCGGGGAGCACAGGACGGGAGAAGCGGATTTCCTGCTCTGCGGCGTTGAAACAGAGCCCGAGACAGGCTTGGAGGAGGAGGAACACCGATCCGGCGGCCCATGACTGCGGCGCACAGGCCACTGGATACAGGGTGGGACCCTCTCCGGGGCGGCGGTGAAAACCGCAGAAAAGCTCCGGCAGTCGATGACGCTCCGTGAACAGGCTGGCATCGAATAGCCCCGTAAAGATCCGGAGGAGCGGCTCGGTCAACCCGTAACGCGCAAGCCCAAGGGCAATCAGGGCGTTGTCATGGGGCCAGACGGAACCATTGTGGTAGGACATGGGATTGTAGCGGATTTCGGAGGCAGCCAGAGTCCTCACCCCCCAACCGCTAAAGGAGGCGTTCTGGAGCAAGGTCTCGGCCACTCGACGGGCTCGCTCTGCGGCGACGATGCCGGAGAACAGACACTGCCCCGCGTTCGAGGACTTGACCCGACAGGGGCGTTTGTCGCCGTCGAGCGCCAGGGCATACGTCCCAAGGTCCTCACACCAGAAGGCCTCCTCGAATCGTCCTTGGAGGGTCCTGGCTTCGCCCCGGAGCCTCTCGACCAATGCAGTGTTGCCGAGACGATGGGCCAGTGCGGCCGCCGCCATCTTAGCGGCATAGACGTATGCCTGCACCTCGCAGAGGGCGATGGGACCTTTCGCCACTGTGCCATCGGCGTGGGATACGGCGTCCACAGAGTCCTTCCAACCCTGGTGGGTCAAGCCATGAGGAGACCGTCGCGAGTATTCCACGAAACCGTCTCCGTCAATGTCGCCCCAGCGATCAATCCAGTCGAGGGCCTTCTCGATAGCAGGCCAGAGAGCTTGAATGAAGGCCAGCTCTCCGGTGAAGTCATAGTACGCTCCGGCCAGGACGACAAAGAGGGGGGTGGCGTCGACACTGCCGTAGTAGCGCCCGAAGGGAATCTCGCCAAGCGCGGCCATCTCCCCTCCACGGATTTCGTGGACGATCTTGCCAGGTTCGGCATCGCGCTCAGGAATGGCCTCCTTGGCTTGGGTAGAGGCCAGAAAGGCCAGGACCCCGCGGGCAATCACTGGATTCACCCACAGACACTGCAGGGCAGTGATGAGTCCATCCCGGCCGAAGGGCGTCGAGAACCAGGGGACCCCGGCATAGGGGAAGGGGCCTTCAGGGGTGTTCGTGACCATCATGTGGAGATCCGCGAGCGAACGATTCACCAGGTCGTTAAACTGTTCGTTGGACGTATAGATACTACCCGCCTCACAACTGGCTTGACGCGAGGCCTCGGTCGCCATCATGACCGCTTGATCGTAGGTCCAGATGGCGGGACCAGGGGATTCATCCTCGCAGGAAACCGTGAGAACAACCGTGGTCTCACCCCGCCGAACTATTCGGATTGTCCAGCTGACCTCGGAGTTGGTGAGGGTCTCCGGCTCAGGGAAGAATCGTAGACAGGTCCGACGGAGGACGCCATCCAGCCCCCGATAAGCGAGGATTACGCCCCCATCCTTCACCTCGGGGGGAAGGAGAGTGCCTCGCCGGGCTCGCTTGACGCCTCGCACCTCGAATATGTCGGCAAAATCTGCTGCGAATCGCAAGGCGAAAGAGACCTCTATAGGACAGGGGGCATAGTTTTGGAACCGGAAACGCTCATAGCAACAGCCCTGCCACACCAGTTTCGACCGGAAGACGTGCACAGTGTTTCGAGGCAGCACCACCTGGCCATGGAGGGAAATATCCGGGTTAGTCAGATCCACCGCGAGGAAGGTGTTGTCGTCCTTGACCGTTGAGCTCAACAGCAGTGGGCGTTGTCCCGCAAGCCGCACCTCGAGGCGGCTCAGGAATCGGGTACCCTCATGATACAGTCCTTGTTCCCCCAGGCCTGTCGGCTGGATGTCCCCGTAGCGGTCGAAAACAGCGAAGGTCTCCCCGTCTTTCAGAACACGTGTCCGGCCGTCCGCAAGGGGAGAGGTCGCCAGAATATAAAACTGATTTCTGATGCGAATGACGTCTTCCATGGTTCCTCGAATCCATCTCAGGCGGCAAACCGTGCCGTCCGCCCGAATAGCCGGTGGTAAATGGGCAGGTACCCTCGCGCCATTTGCCCTACCGTGAACCGTTTCTCAAAAATCTGGCGACACTTCTTCCGGCTCAGGCTTGGAATTCGCTCCACGGCCCGGGCGGCCTCCTCGACGCTGTCGCAGATAAAGCCCGTGACGCCCTCCCGCATCACTTCGGAGACAGACCCCCGACGGCACGCAATGATGGGCGTCCCACAGGCCATCGCTTCAATCATCACCAACCCGAAGGGTTCCGGCCAGTCAATGGGAAAGAGGAGCGCATAGGCATTTCCCAAAAACTCATCTTTCTCTCCCTCCCCGATCTCTCCCACGTACTCAACTAGCGGGTGATCGAGCACCGGACGGATGACTTCGGTGAAGTACTCTCGATCCACCTTATCCACCTTGGCTGCAATCTTGAGTTCCATCCCTGCGTGCTTGGCAATCTCGATGGCCGCATCCACCCGCTTTTCAGGACTGATGCGGCCAAGAAAGGCCAGATACGTCCCTGGCTTCTCCCGGTAGGTATACAGGTTCTCCGGCAGCCCGTGGTACACGGTGCCCTGCCAATTGAGCCACGGCAAAGGCTGGCGCTGGGCGTCGGAGATGGAGACGACGGGCATTTCTGAAAACTCTCGGTACAGGGGGACGAGGTCTGGGATGTCGAGGCGTCCGTGCAGGGTGGTCACCACCGGTGTCCTCTGACGCCTCGCCAGCGGAAAGGATAGATAGTCGAGGTGGGAATGGATGATATCAAACTGGGACGCATCCCGGAACACTTTCTCCAGTTGCACCACGTGATGGGCCAGCTGATCGATACAGGACTCGTCCAAACGGAGAGAGCGACGACAGGGTGCGATCAGGCGAGCCCTGGTCCCGGAATCCCCGCTCGCAAACAACGTGACGTCGTGCCCTTGCCGAACCAGCTCCTCCGTGAGATACGAAACCACCCGTTCTGTCCCCCCGTAATATTTGGGGGGTACGCTCTCATACAGCGGGGCAATTTGCGCAATTCTCACCGGATCCGCGCCTCCAACATAGTGCGGTAGCTTCACAAGTTAGCCGTGCACCTCACTGTCCACATTGAGATATTATATCCCATCCAGCCTGCCCAGATCCAACCGTTTGTGGTTTTACAGGCGGGTGGGACCGGGACCGACAGAATTGCTTGGCCACACCGGCTCGAAACGAAGCGCCCTTTCTCGCGCCAACCGTTCAGAATTCACATCAAAACGATACGAGATTTTCAGCGGCCGCCCGAAAATACCTGCGACGATCGCCAGGATGTAAGGAAAAAAGAAGGGGGGGGCTATGCCCCCCCCTGTGTCTTTTCGACCCCCGGGTCACAGCTCGGATCGTCCCTTGATGGCCCCGCACTTCTCACACCGGAGGGCCATCCTCCCCCGCCCGTTCTGCCCAAAGTACTGGACCCAGGTCATCTTGGTCCCGTCGGCAGGACAGGGATACACGCGGACAGCCTGACCGTTGACCTCGCGCGAGGCCAACTTCGCCACCTTTCCCTCTGCCTTCTTTCCCTCTATCTTCTTTCCCTCTACCTTGGCCATGAACCGTTTTCACCTCCTCCCCGTCTCTCAAAGCAACCGCGTCAAAATAGAGACGGGCCAGGAGAATGTCAAGCAATTTCTGTTCCAAGTCAGGGGTTACGGTCACGGGTGCGGGCAGCCTGCATGCAGGCCTTGAGGTGAGCCGGGGTGGTTCCGCAGCAGCCTCCGAGGATCGCCGGTCGTGAGGCAAGCATTGACGGCATATAGCGAGCCAGAGCTTCAGGGCCGAACGCATAGATCCATCTCTTTCCCCGCCGCTCCGGGAGCCCGGCATTCGGCTGGGCGATCAGGGGCAGCCCTGTCGCCTCGCGCATCTGCCGCAGGACCTCAACTGCGACCTCGACATCCACGCAATTGCATCCCACCACCTGAGCGGTGGAAAGCTCACGGACCGCCTCCGCCGGCGACGCGCCGTCCAGCGTGCGGAGGTCGCCCCGCTGGGCAAAAAAGACTAGACTGACGGCGGCCGGAACCGGCGGACACGCCTGGGCGGCCTCAAGGGCTATCCGCGCCTCGGCGAGGTGGGTCATGGTTTCGACAAGGATCAGGTCGATACCGGCTTCGCTCAAGTGTGCAATCTGCTCCTGGAACGCCGATCTGATCTCGGCCTGTGCTCCGCACCGCCTTCCTTGGCGAAAGCGCCCCGTCGGGCCCACCCCGCCAGCGACGAAGTGTCGGGGGCTGCAGGCCCTGCGCGCGAGATGGACCGCCGCCCTGTTGACGGACGCAAGCTCGGTATGGAGCCGGCGCTCCTTGAGCCGGAGACGGTTCGCCCCAAAGGTGTTCGTGGTCACCAGATCGCAGCCGATGGCCAGATAGGCCCTGTGGATCCCCTGGATCACCCGTGGCCGGGTGAGATTCCAGAGCTCGGGGGGCTCGTCCGGCCCGAGCCCTTTGTCGACCAGCATCGTCCCAACGGCTCCGTCGGCGTAGAGCAGCCGACGGGCGAGCCGTTCGGCGAACCCGCCCCTTCTTCCAGGCGTGTCACGAGCACCGGCAGGCGACCCTATGGTTATCCCCCCTGCGTGTGAAGGCGCCCGACGCGTCATCCGGCATCCCGCCCGATGATCATGCGCGACGGATCGATTGCCTCGCGCAGGACGACCAACTCCTCCCGCGTCGGCGGCTCGAGCACTTCGACCTTTTCCGTCACCAGGGGCGCAAAACCCATCCCGTGAGTCACCTGACCCGCGGACAGTCCCCGCAGCACGCCGAGGAGCTGCATGTGCCTCGTCTCGTCGTCAAAACCAAAGAGGGCTTGCGACGTGACGACGCGGTACGGGCCGGTCCCCCGGGGGAGACCGGCGGCTTCCCGCGCCCCGGGTCCGGTCAGGTAGCCCGGCGAGGTCATGAAGTCGAGTTGCTCCACGAAGCGACGCGGCTCGTGCTTCAACACAACGATCGTCTTCCAGCAGAGCGAGGCGACTTCGTTTCCTCCCCCGCTTCCCGGGAACCGCCGTTTCGGCCGGTCGTAACTGCCCCCCAACAGCGTCGAGTTCACGTTGCCGTACGGGTCCACCTGCAGCGCGCCGATCATTCCGTAGTCCAGATATCCGGTGGCGGCGTAGGCAAAGGCCCAGTTCATGGTGGTCCACTGCAGCGACCGGTAGACATTGGACGGCCCCCCCATGGTCCCGCGGACAAAGGGGGTCAGCGACCGCGGACCGATCGCGCCAAACTCGAAGACCTGGGTGAGGTTCGGGGTGTACAGCCTCTCGGCCAGCATGGCCACGACCTGCGGAATGCCCCAGCCGACGAAGACCGTCTTCCGGTCTTCGAGCAGGCGGGCGGCGAGGCAGATCATGCACTCGGTCTCGGTGAATCGGGGCGGGCTCTCCATGGTGTCGGCCGCGGGCGACCCTGCCGGTTCGCTACGCGTATCCCTCTTTGATGGACCCCCGTCGGATCATGTCCGCCAGCCGTCCCCACCCCACCTTCTGCTCCAGCAGTTCGGCGTGGGACCGCACGCTGTACACGAAGGCCTCGAGATACGCCTGCACCTGTTCCTCGGTCTCCATCGCGTTCAATTGCTGGATCTGCTCAAGGTCCAGTTCGTACCTGCCCGGCACCCCACCTGGATATGCCCCGAACGGCAGGTGCACGACGGCGCTGACCAGGAAGTGGGGGATCGTCGTCTTTGCCGGCTCCTTCCGAAACTCGAGCGGATCGACGATCTCCTCGGCAGAGACGATCACCTTCTTCGAGGCCATGGCCGCCTCCAGGGCAAAGAGGTTGGTCCCGAAGATGCGGGCATTCCCGGAGATGTCCGCCTGGTGGACATGCACGAGGAAGACATCCGGATGCAGCGACGGGACCAGGCAGACGGGATTGGCGCTAAAGGGGTCCGCCACCACCTTGGCTCCGGATCGGACGAAGGTATCCGTTCCCACAAGGTTTCGCATCGGCATGAAAGGAAGTCCTCTCGCCCCGGCGAGCATCCGCGCGGCCAAGGCCCCGTTGGTCCATTCAAAGACGCGCACCTTCCCTTCCACGACCGCCTGCCCGATGTACTCCCCGTATCCCAAAAATCCCACGTCGATCCGATCGGCACACCCGGCGCCGACCAGTAATGCGGACTCGTGGAGGGTAAACTCGGCGCAGATCCAGAGGTGCCGCCTGCGCTGTCGGATGATTTCTCGGACCAGGGCTTGGGGACCACGGGTGAGGGAAGAAAAATCGTAGGCGAGGTAGTCCCCGTCCGCCACACAGCGGGAGACGGCCTCGTGTTCCGTCATGAGCTTGTCGGTCGCCTCCCGACTCTTGTGCAGGCGGACCCACTCCCGAAAGTCGTCGGGGTGGACCCAGTGGTAGACGCTTTCCCCCGAGGCGAGGATCTTCATGGGGACATCCGTGTGGTGGAGGCACGAGAAATGACGGGGGGCACCGGGGACGGGTGCGTGCGATCGGCATCAGTCAAAGGCCCGCCTTGGCGAGCAGCTCTTCGACCGCGGAATACGGGTCCATCTCTCGCTTGGCGATGCGCTCGATCGTGTGCTCAAGGGTTCCGTTGGCGCTCGCCCGCTCCAGCAGGCGCCGGGTCCCCTGCTCCTGGAGCAGCTCGAGGAAGAGGGCACGACTCCGCTCGCGCTGGCGCATCTGCCGCAGGCCCCGTCGGTCCAGATGGGCCCGATGGGCGAGAATGCCCTGCACCAACTCGGCGATGCCCTGCCCCTGGGTGGCGACCGTTTTCAGGATGGGCGGGCTCCAGTCCGAACGCCCCGGGCCAAGTCCCATCATGGCCTGGAGCTCTGTCACCGTCTTGTCCGCGCCCTCGCGGTCCGCCTTGTTGACCACGAAGATGTCGGCGATCTCCAGGATCCCGGCCTTGATTGCCTGAACATCGTCCCCGAGACCGGGGACGCTGACAACGACGCACGTATCGGCCGTCTTGACCACTTCGACCTCATCCTGGCCCACCCCGACGGTCTCCACGAGGATCAGCTCTTTCCCCGCCGCATCCAGTACGTTCACCACGTCGCCCGTGGCCCTGGCTAACCCCCCGAGGTGCCCTCGCGTGGCCATGCTCCTGATGAAGACCCCTGCATCGAGACTGTGCTGCTGCATCCGGATGCGGTCGGCCAGAATCGCCCCCCCCGTAAAGGGGCTGGTGGGATCCACGGCAATGATCCCGACGGTCTTTCCGTCCCGGCGAAACTCCTTCGTGAGCTGATCGGTCAGGGTGCTCTTCCCGGAGCCTGGCGGACCGGTGATCCCCACGATGAACGCCTGTCCGGTGATCGGGTAAAGTTCCTTCAGGGCGGCGGTGGCCTCGGGGGCATTATTCTCGACGAGGGACATCAGACGAGCGATCGCCCGGACATCCTGCCGTCGGATCCTTTCAATGATCTCCACGGATCATCCCCGTCGCGCTTCCACGGCTTGCGGACATGATGCCTGACATGTAGCACAGGATCCCAAACCCTGTCGAGGAGAAATTCCCCTTACACATACTCCTGGCCCACGATCTCTCGCGCGATGATGAGGCGCTGGATCTCCGAGGTGCCCTCGCCGATTTCGCAGAGCTTGGCATCCCGGAGATAACGCTCGACCGGATACTCGACCGTGTACCCGTACCCCCCGTGGATCTGGATCGCCTGGATCGCCGCCGCCACGGCCGCTTCGGCACTATAGACCTTGGCCATCGACGCCTCTTTGGTGAAGGGCTTTCCCTGATCTGCCAGCAGGGCAGCTCGGTAGGTCAAGAGACGCGCGGCGTCGATGGCGGTCGCCATGTCTGCGAGCTTAAATTGGATGGCCTGAAACGCGCTGATCGGCTGGCCGAACTGCACCCGTTGTTTGCTGTACGCGATGCTCTCCTCCAAGGCCGCCCTGGCTAACCCGACGGCCAGGGCGGCGATGCCGATCCGCCCGCCGTCGAGGACCTGGAGGGCGTCGATGAACCCATGGTGCATCTTTCCCAGGAGGTTCTCCGCCGGAAGACGCACATGATCCAGGATGAGCTGGGCGGTGTCGCTGGCGCGGACCCCCAGCTTCTTCTCTCGCCGACCCACAGAGAATCCGGGCGCCCCCCTTTCCAGGATAAACGCAGAGATGCCATGGGAGCCGCGGGTCCGGTCGCTCAGGGCCAGAACCACATACACCCCGGCGATGCTTCCGGAGGTGATAAAGTTTTTGGTCCCGGTGAGCACATAGGCGTCGTCCTGACGGACGGCCGTGGTGCGCATCGCGGCCGCGTCGCTTCCCGAACTCGGCTCTGTGAGGGCCCAGGCCGAAAGCATCTCTCCCCTCGCCAATGGGGGGAGATACCGCCGCCTCTGCTCCTCGGTTCCGAAGAGGAGGATCTGGTTGACGGCTAGCGAATTATGCGCCTCGACGGTGAGGGCAACAGAGGCATCGGCCCGACCGAGCTCTTCGAGGATAGCCACGTAGCTCACGTAGTCCATCCCGGCCCCACCATACCCATCCGGCACCAGGATCCCGAGAAGGCCGAGGCTCGCCGCACCTTGGATAATCTCCCAAGGAAACTCCTCCCGCTGATCGTACCCCGCCGCCTTCGGAATGATCTCCCGGCGTGCAAAGTCTCTGACCACCCCTTGGATTGCCCGTTGCGTATCGTTCAGCGTGAAGTCCATGTCTCAAGCTCCGCGGCCTGCGGAGATCTTCATTGACTAGTATTCTTATCAAGTACTACAGATATATACATATTAGTTATTCATGTGTAATATTGAGTATTTTTGCCTGCCCTTAGGACGCCTTTCGGTCCGCCCTACTGCCTCTCCACTCTCACGCGGACTCAGGTTCCGATGGGGACGAAATAGACGTCGGTGGGACGGAACGTGGAGAGGCGGCGGAACCTCGCCTTGACTCGCATGCCGATCCAGTCGAGCGAAGAGGCCTGCGGGTCGAGCCCGACCACCCGAGTCAAGAAGAGGGTATCCACGCCGGGAAACTCAATGAGGGCGAGAATGTAGGGGGTCTCTTTCAGGAACTCTTCACTGCCGTAGTGACACACGGTAAAGGTGTGGATCTGCCCCTCCTGGGGAAGGTCCACCCAGTCGCACGGTCGCCCGCATTCCATACAATGGGCTCGCGGTGTCCCGTAGGTGTAGTTGCAGCTGCCGCACCGGGTCCCCAGAAGTCGCTGGTTGGCCAGCCCGGCAAAGAAGGGGCTGTCCTGCGCGTAGCTGTGAATGTAATCGATCTCATAGTGGTGCTTGATGATCAGGGGCGCCAGTCCCTTGAGCGCCCCCGGGTCCTTCGGAAGCGGTACCCTGAAAAGGACCGTCCCCTCGTCGTCCTCTGGCACACGGTTCTCGCTCACGGCCTTGAGCCCTCGCCCCTCACACAGTGAAGCATCAGTCGCCCCTTTCCAGGATCGAGATCACCACGTAGGTCCCTGTGCCCGCGTGGCTGTGAATCGCTCCGCGCCTCGCATTCTTCACCTGGAGGACATCGCTCCCGAAGTGTGCGCGGATGCTTCCCTGAAGCTGCCACAGGGCAAACACCCCCTGCATGATTCCGGTCGCCCCCACCGGATGGCCACAGGCGATGAGTCCACCCGAGGGATTGATCGGGATCCGGCCCTGTTCCGGGAAATGGACCCCGTAATCTACCGCCGGCATGAAGGGCATACCGCCCTCGACGAACTTTCCGCCCTCGCCGTACCTGCAGAGCCCCATATCCTCGTACGTTTGGATCTCCGAGGAGGTGTAGGCATCGTGCAGCTCGATGAAGTCCAGCTCTTCAAGGGGGTTCGTGATCCCGGCCATCTGATAGGCGGCCTTGGCGGCCGTGCGCCCGGCCCGGAAGGAGTGGACCCCGGGGTACTTCAGCCCCCGATAGTCTTCCGGCCTCTCATGAGGCAGGAGAATCACCTCCCCGTGGGGCCGGTCCGCCATCCGCATGGCGTCGAGCCCGCCGCCCACCCCGGTAATCTTGGCAGGGAGGGGGGTGCGTCCCGTGGCCCGGTGCAATGTATTGAGTCCGTCTTCGCTGCAGAGGATGAGCACCGCCGCCCCGTCCGACATGACGCAAATGTCAAGCATCGTCAGCGGCCAGGCCACCATCTCGGCCCGGCGCACGTCCTCGATCGTGATCTCCCTCCGTTTCTGGGCATACGGGTTATGGAGGGCGTTTCGATGGTTCTTGACCGACACCAGCGCCATCTGCTCCACGGTGGTCCCGAACTCTTTCATGTGGCGGACCACCATCATGGCGTAGTATCCGGAGTAAAAACCGCCGACGGGGTAATCGAAATTCGTGTCGGAGGCCAGGGCGATGAACTCGTTCCCCTTCCAGGTATTCACGCGCGACATGGTCTCGAAGCCGTACACCACGCAGATATCGAACCGGCCCGACGCCACCGCCTCCCAGCCCGACTGCACCGCCAGGCCTCCGGTCGCGCCCCCCCCTTCGATGCGCTTGCCAGGCTTGGGGCAGAGGCCGAGATAATCCTGCACCATGCTGCCGGCCTTGAGTTGTCGGGTGAAGTGGTCGGAGAAGTATGAGCAGATCGTCCCGTCGACGATCTCCCGCGCGTGCTGCGGGGTCAGGTGGAGATCCGTGAGGGCGTAATCGTAGGCTTCCTTGACCATCCCCCGGAAGTCGAGGTCGGGGCGGGCCCTGGCGAACTTGCTCACACCGCCCGAGACCGCATAGACGGGCCTCATCCCACTTCCCCGTCTCTCACCCCGGACGGTCACGCCCGCTGGCGGACGTGCGTCCGAACGTAATCGATCGCCACCGACGTCGAGGTTCCCGGAGTAAAGATCTCGGCGATCCCTGCCTCCTTGAGGGTGGCAATGTCCTCGTCGGGAATCGTCCCGCCTCCAAAGACGACGACATCGTCCGCCCCGCGCTCACGGAGCAGCTCCACGATCCGGGGGAAGAGATACATATGGGCTCCCGAGAGGCAGGAGAGGCCGATGGCATCCACGTCCTCCTGGATCGCGGCGCTGACGATCATCTCCGGCGTCTGCCGAAGGCCGGTGTAGATCACTTCGAACCCCGCGTCCCGGAACGCCCGGGCAATCACCTTGGCCCCCCGGTCATGGCCGTCGAGTCCCGGTTTCGCCACCAAGACACGGATCTTCCGTTCTTCACTCATCGCGTCATTCACCTCGCGACCCTTGGCAGAGGGCCCCGGGTGGCCTCCCCCCGGCTTGTGGTCATCCGCCGCCGCCTGAAAACGATGGTGTCTGCTCTCCTTAAAGCCTATTTTCGCCGGATCGTCAATGGACAATCAGAGGATGGCGGGTTCGACGTACTCCCCCCACGCCTCTCGAAAGACCCCCATGATCTCTCCCAGGGTTGCATATGCCCGCACCGCCTCCAGGATCCGAGGCATGAGGAGGTCCTGACCCCAGGGATCCTCCCCCTCTGCCGCCCTTCGGAGGCCGTCCAGAGCCTTCTGGACCCCCCCGTTGTCCCGGCGTCCCTTCAGGCGGTGAATCCTCTCCACCTGCTGCTCCGCAATCTGCTCCGGGTCGATGCGAAGGAGGGAGACCGGCTCCGCCACCCCGGCGACGAACCGGTTCACGCCGACGACGACCTCTTCCCCCGCCTCGACCGTCTGCTGGTACCGGTAGGAGGCATCGACAATCTCCTTCTGGGGGAAGCCTTGCTCGACCGCCCGGACCATGCCCCCCAGGTCATCGATCTTGTGGAGATAGCTCCAGACCTCCTCCTCGACCTCCCGCGTGAGGCTTTCGACGAAGTACGATCCTCCCACGGGGTCGATGGTGTGCGTCACCCCGGTCTCGTGGGCAATGATCTGCTGGGTCCGCAGCGCGATCGTCGCCGCCTCCTGGGTGGGAAGGGCCAGCGTTTCATCCAGGGCGTTGGTGTGGAGCGACTGCACCCCGCCCAGGATTGCTGCCAGGGCCTGAATGGCTACCCGAACGACGTTGTTGTACGGTTGCTGGGCGGTGAGCGCACATCCCGCCGTCTGGGCGTGGGTCCGGAGCAGCCAGGATCGCGGATCTTTTGCCCCGTACCGCTCTCGCATGAGTTTCCCCCACACGCGCCTGGCGGCCCGAAACTTGGCGATCTCTTCAAAAAAATCGTTGTGGACATTAAAGAAGAAAGAGAGGCGAGGGCCGAAGGCATCGACGTCGAGCCCCGCCTTCATGGTGGCCTCGACATACGCCATGCCGTCGGCCACCGTAAAGGCCAGTTCCTGGATCGCGGTGGACCCCGCCTCGCGGATGTGATAGCCGCTGATGCTGACCGCATGCCACCGGGGCAGATGCCGGGCCCCGAAGAGGATCGTATCCACCACGAGGCGCATCGAGGGCTCGAGGGGAAAGACGTACTCCTTCTGTGCGATGAACTCCTTGAGGATGTCATTCTGGAGGGTGCCGCCGATGCGGTCGTAGGGCACCCCCTGTTTCTCGCAGACCGCGAGGTACATGGCCCAGAGCACCGCGGCCGGAGAGTTGATGGTCATCGAGGTGGTAACGTCCTGGAGCGGAATCCCGTCGAAGAGGATCTCCATATCCGCCAGCGAGTCGACGGCCACCCCGCATTTCCCCACCTCCCCTCGCGACATCGGATGGTCCGAGTCGTACCCCATCAGGGTGGGCAGGTCAAAGGCGACCGACAGACCGGTCTGCCCCTGTGCCAGGAGATACCTGAACCGCCGATTCGTCTCCTCAGGGGCCCCGTGGCCGGCGAACATCCGCATGGTCCAGAGCCTGCCCCGGTACATGGTCGGGTAGACACCCCGTGTAAAGGGAGAGAGGCCGGGAAAGCCGAGGTCCCGGGTGTAGTCGAAGTCGGCGAGATCGGCGGGCGTATAGAGCCTGCGGATGGAGTGCCCCGAAACGGTCCTGAAGTCCCGGGCCCTTTCGGGCGACCTCTCGAGCGCGGGATCTAGGACCTCAGTCTCCCATGCCCTCGCGGCTTCCTCGATCCGCTTTATCTCTTCCCGGTCATCGGTCATCGGTTATCCGTCGTCGGCCATCGGTGAACGGTTTTCGCCGCCTCTGCCGGAATCGGGCCCGGGAAGAGTTCCGAATGCACGAGATGGGCCAAGATCTCGGTTCCGTCCACCAGGCGCGGTCCCGATCGGCTGAAGTAGGCGTGACCGTTCACGGCAAAGACCTTGCCCCGCCTCACCGCCGGCAGGCCTTCCCAGCCCGGACGATTGGTCAAAAGGTGGATCTCGTCCAGAGTCCGATCTACGGAAAAGCCGCAGGGCATGAGGATCAGGATCTCGGGTTCAGCGGAGAGGACCCGTTCCCACTGCACCCGTTCCGACGGCTCCCCCACCTTTCCGAGTGGTTCTCTGCCGCCAGCCAGGGCCACCATCTCTGGGACCCAGTGGCCCGAGGCCATGATCGGGTCCAGCCACTCCAGACACGCCACGGGTGGCCGGGTCTTGGCGTTGGCCGCCCGCTTCTCGACGCGATCGATCCGTTCGGTGAGGGAGGCCACAGCCTGCGCTGCCTCGCGGAGTCGTCCCGTCGCCTCCCCGACCCGCTCGACATCCTGGAGCACATCCCCGAGGCGCTGCGGGTTCAGGGAGAGGACCTCTGGTTTTCGCGAAAGGTGTGTCACCGCCTCGAGCACGTCCTGGTAGGGGGCGGCACAGACATCGCACAGCTCCTGGGTCACGATCAGATCGGGATCGGCCGCCCTCAAGGCCTCGAGATCGATCCGATAGATCCCCTCCCCGCGCCCCAGGAAGGCCCGGACACTGCCGTCGATCTCTTGACTGCTGAGCCCGGAGCTCTCGAAGGCCGGGGCGATGATCTTGCGCTTGCCGAGCGCCGCCCGGGGATAATCACACTCGTGGCTCACTCCGGTGAGGTGATCCCCCAGTCCCAGCAAATAGACGATCTCTGTCGCGCTCGGCAATAGTGACACAATCCTCATGTCCACCTCACGTCCGAGGTCCGAGGTCCTATGTCCGAAGTCAAGGGACCCGTCCGATCTTCGACCTCGGACTCCGGACGTCGGACATCGGACTTCT
>JAHFDE010000148.1:0-2270 GCA_023249165.1 Candidatus Methylomirabilota bacterium
GCCTAACGCTGGCGTTCGGCGGCTCTGGCCCGAGTCGAGGTCCGCTGGAGCGTCCGATTAGCTGGAACCGCACGCAGTGCCCTCTTCAGTCTTGTGGGGATCTCCAGCGGAAAGAAACGCTCGGAGGAGTAGGCGTAATCCTCTCCGCTCTCGTCCACCACGCGGAGATAGCCGTGCCTCTCCGCCTCCTCGTCCGGGATGACGCGATACAGCTTGCCGACCTCGAGGGAGGCCGGATACCCCTTATTGTTCACGCATACGGCGAACGTTGCCCGCGTCCTACTCATTCTCATCTGACCTCATCCAGGAACGGCAATTTCAGCTTCAGTTCCCTCCTGCCAATCCCATGGGCCTCGTACCAATGAACCTCAGCCTGCCGAACGGTCCCATCCCTGAGCTTGACTGTTGCCCGGCCCTTCATCTTCCTCCACCGCGCCTTGCCGTAGGCCCTCCGCAGCCGCGGCAGGTCGCGGATTCGGCGGCCAGCGGCGATCGTCTCAACATCCCTGATACTCCCAATGATCTGGAAGTCCATCGGATCGGCACTGAATCACGAGCCGCAATATGCCAGGGAAGGCGTCAGGATTCTTGTGGTCCGGCTCAATCCCATGATCCCCCTGAGGTGACCACAGGATGGCGCAGGTGGGACGTCCTGTCAAGGCCTTGATTTTGAAGCCGCTGTGGCGGCCTAGTACCCTTTTTTCTGGTGGCCGGGAGGGCCGTTCTTCTTCTGCTGGCCCGGGGGGACGCAGCCCTTTTTGGCGAGCCCCGGCGGGCATTGGGCCTGATCCTTGGGGATGGCCACGATCACAGCCGGAGGATGCGGATCGCGGATCCAGTTGCCGGCCTCGAGCTTGACCCAGGTCCCATCCTTGAGCTTCCACTGGACCCCTGCATGCCAGAAGAGATCGTCTTCCCGGGCATAGACGCCCCACTCTTGAATGAACCGAAACCCCTCCGGTGGCCCCGCCGGAGCGCTTCCCATCCCCAGGGTGAGGAATGTTAGGACCGCTATGACCGTGATTCGCACTGTATTCATTGTGCCCTCCCTTTGCCGAAGCAATACCGTCCCTCTTCGCCCTTTCCGATTGCAATTCATGAGCCAACCGGTTTAGACTTCCTCAAACGAACTCTAGATCCAAGTCGAGAACGTTCGCGGCGAAGGATGTGGGTCACGGCCACATGGACAGAAGGGAGGAGTCTCATGAAGCGATGGTGTCTTCATCTGAGGGCTGCAGCCATCATAGGGGCAGTGCTCCTGTTGGTCGGCTGCGCCAAGAAGCCGGGGGTTCAGACGGGAGAGCTGGAGGCGACGGCTCCGGAAGGCAAAATGGGGGAGGAGACGGTCGCCAAGCGGGCCCCGATCCAGGAGACCCCTGTGACGCCTGGACCCGGAGTGCGGGCAGAGGGCGGCCTGGGGACGGCGACCAAGGAGGGTCCGCTGAAGGACGTCTTCTTCGATTTCGACAAGGCCATCCTGACCGATGAGGCGAAGAAGACCCTGGGCGACAACATCACGTGGCTCAAGGCCAATCCGGCCGCTCGGATCACAGTCGAGGGCCACTGCGATGAGCGGGGGACCAACGAGTACAACCTGGGGCTCGGCGAACACCGGGCCAAGGCGATCCGGGATTACCTGGTGGCGGGGGGCATTGATGCCAAGCGAATCGCGACCATCAGCTACGGCGAGGAGCGGCCCTTTGCCCTCGGCCATGACGAATCCGACTGGAAATGGAACCGGCGGGGACACTTCGCGGGTGCTTCTCGGTAGGGGGTGGGGCTGGCATGGATCTTGCTGACTTCATACTCCCGCAAGGTTCTCACGGAGGCAAGATATGCCGTCCGAGCCAGCTGCAACGGTCGTCCGATACTACCGCCGCTACCTCCGTTTCCCCCGCTATCTGTCTGTCCGCTGCACGGTTCTTGAAGACCAGGCCCAGCCGCAGACCATTGCCGGCATCACCCGATGCGTGAATTCCGGGGGACTCGAAATCCTGCTCTCCGAGTCCCTGCCGGTCAAGACGGCTGTGTCGGTCCAGATCTCTGGGGGAGCTCCCCTCCGCGGCCACATCGTCTCGGTCGGCAAGGCCCTGCCCACCGTGCTGGGGCCAAGATTCCCGCACGGAGTGGCCTTCGAAAAGCCGGTCGAGCCATCCCTCGTTCGTCAATGGGTCTCTCACCCCCAAAGACGGACCCACCCACGGGCCGAGGTCCGGTTTGGTGTCGACTACACCCATGAGGGGACGACGGATTTCGGGATGTGTCTCAAC
>JAHFDE010000148.1:2370-4907 GCA_023249165.1 Candidatus Methylomirabilota bacterium
GCCATCCCTCGTTCGTCAATGGGTCTCTCACCCCCAAAGACGGACCCACCCACGGGCCGAGGTCCGGTTTGGTGTCGACTACACCCATGAGGGGACGACGGATTTCGGGATGTGTCTCAACATGTGCGAGCGGGGGTTCTTCATTGCGACCAGGCGCCCCCTTGCGCCAGAGTCGGTGGTCTCCCTCCGCTTCACCCTGCCCGATGCATCCAAGCCCCTGTCGGTCCGCGGCCGGGTCGCGTGGGTATCCGGCGATGAAAACGACCCGGCTGTTATCACCGGAATGGGAGTACAGCTTCTCGACCTCGACCCAAAAGCAGCGGCCGAGATCGGCGCCCTCGTTGATCGCCTCAGCGCGGCAGCGGTCAAGGCCGCTTCCCCGTAGTGCCGTTCCAACTTATTGGGCCGAAAGCCGGCGAGGCCCGTCCCAACCAAGACGGGCCTGCACTTGGCACCGCACACCGCTGTATTGAGTGAGAAAAGTTGGAACGGTACGAGTCCTTCCCCCCGTCTCGATAACGCTCCGCTTTCTCCCCCGACGATCCATCTTTTTTCCTTTACCTGAGAATCGTCTCGCTCTATAATCAAGACCTTCCGGCGCAAGGCAAGGGCCCACCTCGGAGGTTTTCATCACTGCTCTGAACGATGCGGTTCGTTGAAAAGCGGGTCTCGAAAGGAGGGTTGTGACGATGCCCAGCCAGAAGATCACCCTGAGCGTGATCAAGGCCGACGTGGGGAGCTACACCGGCCACAACCGGGTCCACCCTGCGCTCCTCGAGAAGGCCGGCGAGTCGCTCGAAGCTGCCAAGACCAAGAAGAGTATCGTCGATTATTATGTGGGGCGCTGCGGGGACGATATCGACCTCATCATTACCCACCGCCACGGGGTCGATTCCGAGGCGATCCATCGCCTGGCATGGGATACCTTTATGGCCTGCACGTCCGTGGCCAAGCGGCTCCACCTGTACGGCGCTGGCCAGGATCTCCTCGCCGACGCCTTTGCCGGTAATGTCAAGGGGATGGGCCCGGGCGTGGCAGAGATGGAGTTCGTGGAACGGCCGAGCGAGCCGATGGTGGTCTTCATGGCGGACAAGTGCTCGCCCGGCGCCTGGAACTTTCCCCTCTACCGGATGTTCGCCGATCCCTTCACGACTGCCGGTCTCGTGATCGATCCCAAGATGCACGAGGGATTCCAGTTCAGCGTCCTGGACGCCAAGAAGGATGCCATCATCGTCCTGGCCTGCCCCGAGGAATTGTATGATCTTCTCATCTTTCTGGGGGCCTCCAACCAGTTCATGATCACCGACGTGCGCAGGCGGGCCGATGGGGAGATCGCCGCGGCCGCCTCCACGCAGAAGCTCAGCCTGATCGCCGGCAAATACGTCGGGAAGGATGACCCGGTGATGGCGGTCCGGTGCCAGGCGGGATTTCCCGCCGTGGGCGAGGTGGTCGAGGCCTTCACCTTCCCGCATCTCGTTGACGGCTGGATGCGAGGGTCCCACTGTGGGCCTCTCATGCCCTGTGCCTTCGATGAGGCAAACCCGACCCGCTTCGATGGGCCACCCCGGGTGGTGGCGGCCGGCTTCCAGCTGGCCGACGGACAGTTCGTCGGGCCCGTAGACCTCTTCGATGATCCCTCCTTTGACGAGACCCGCCGAAAGGCCAGTGAGGTGGCGGAGTACATGCGGCGGCACGGACCGTTCCAGCCCCACCGCCTGCCCCTGGAAGAAATGGAGTACACCACCCTCCCCCAGGTGATGGGCCGGCTCAAGGATCGGTTCAAGGTGGGAAAGCGGTAGGCTGGGGATCTCCTCAGGCCGATCCGCCCTTGATGGCTACCGACCCGGGGCCCACGATCTTCTCCACCGCGGAAACGAGCTCTGGCACCGGCCGCACCGAGAGCCCCTCGCCGGCCTCGATCACGACGGCCGTCGCTCGATCCAGGTGCAGACGGAGTCGAAGGGGGACCGGTCCCCTGAAGTCCTCGACGGTCGTGCGGATCTGTCGCAAGGTCTCCCCCGAGAGGGCCTCTGCCCGCAGGGCGATCTCCAGCTCGCCCTCCGGCTCTCCCTGGAGATCGCTCAGGGGCTGGACATCTGTGAGGAGGAGCTTCACTGCCTCTTCGCCAATATCGACCTGCCCTTTCACCAGGACCGGATTATCCTTGACGAGATAGAGCATCCTGGCCCGGTACAGATCGGGGAAGGCGATGGATTCCACGGACCCCTGCAGATCCTCGAGGGTGACAAAGGCCATGCGATCACCGCTCTTGGTGGCGATCTCCTTCACGGCCGTGATGATGCCACACAGGGCGACCATCTCCTTGTCCCGGAGGCTCCCGAGCTCTTCGGTGGTGGTTGTGGCATGACGTTTGCGGATGAACTCGTATTCGCTCAGGGGATGGCCGGTGATGTAGAAACCGAGGATCTCCCGCTCGGCGGTGAGACGCTGGGCGTGAGACCATTCCGGCATGTCGTGCAACTGAGGCGTCTTTGCCCGCCCCGCCCCTCCCTCCAACATCTCCAGGAGAGAGACCT
>JAHFDE010000025.1:0-3012 GCA_023249165.1 Candidatus Methylomirabilota bacterium
AGGTCTCGTAGCCAACCCGGACCTGTCTCAGCGTCGTTCCGCAGAAGAGGTCCAGGCGATCCAACTCAAAGACCTGCTTGTGGACGATCATCGAGGACTCCGGCGCGGTCGGGGTCCCAGGAATGCCCCCCTTGTGCCGTTCCAACTGAACTATTTGTACCCACGTCCTTGCCGGACGCGCCTCCGGCGGTTGCAACAAGGCAGGCTCATCAAGTTCGGCTCAGCACGTTGGAACGGCACTAGTCTACTCACGCTCAGAGGATTGTCAACGAGGGTGGTCGGAGCGGTGACGATGGGGGAGGACCGGGGGAAGGCTACGGAATCACGTCGATCTGACCGCCATCCGCGACGATCTCGCCGATCCGGGCGGCGGCGGGCGTCTTGCCGGCTTGCAGACGCTTGACGAGGCGCGCGCTCTTGTCTTTGGGCACCGCGATCAAAAGCCCGCCGGAGGTCTGGGCGTCGCAGAGGACCAGTTGGGCCTCTTCGCTGATCTCCGGCGCCCACCTGACCTGCCCCTCGATCGCCTGCCGGTTCCGCTTGGTCCCGCCGGGGCAGATCCCCTCCTTGACGAGTCTCCACGCCTCGGGGAGGACCGGGACAGCCTTGAGCGAGATGCGGGCGCCGACACCACTGCCAGAGGTCATTTCATGAAGGTGCCCGAGGAGGCCAAAGCCGGTAACATCGGTGCACGCGTTCGCCCCCACCTCAACCATGGCCTCGGCCGCCGCCCTGTTCAACGTCGTCATCACCTGGACGGTCTGATCCACCGTCTCTCGGCCCACCTGCTCTCGCTTGATTCCGGTGGTGATGATGCCGATCCCGAGCGGCTTGGTGAGGATGAGGTCATCCCCGACCCGGGCGCGGGCGTTCGTGACAATCTTCTTCGGATGCACGAGGCCGGTGACGACGAGCCCGTACTTCGGCTCTGGATCATCGATGCTGTGCCCCCCAACGATGGATGCGCCGGCCTCTCTCACCTTGTCGGCCCCACCCTGAAGGATGAGGCTGAGGACCTTCAGCGGAAGCTTGCCGACCGGAAAGCCGACGAGGTTCAGCGCAAAGATCGGCCGTGCTCCCATCGCGTAGATGTCGCTCAAGGAGTTGGCCGCGGCCACCGCGCCGCAGGTATAGGGATCGTCCACGACGGGGGTGATGTAATCCACCGACTGGACGACGGCCAGATCCTCGGTCAGCTGGTAGACCGCGGCATCATCACAGGTCTCCGGCCCCACGAGGATGCGGGGATCGGTGAAGGTTGGTAGCTGACTCAGCACCTGAGCCAGGTCCACCGGACTGATCTTGCAGGCTCAACCGGCCCCATGAGAAAGGGTCGTCAGCCGGATCGTCTCCTCGGGTTCTGCCATCCTGCTCCTCCGCCCGGGCCTATTTCGCCTTCAATCTCTCGGCGATGGCGCGATCCTTGGCAGTCACTTCCTCTTCCAAGGCCGCCTTAAATTTTAGAAGTTTATTATGAATGTTTCCATCATAAATACTTAATATTTCTGCAGAAAATATTGCAGCGTTCTTGGCGCCAGCTTTGCCGACCGCCATGGTGGCCACCGGGACCCCTCCTGGCATCTGGGCGGTGGAGAGGAGCGCGTCGATCCCATGGAGCGGGCTCGATTCGATCGGGACCCCGATCACGGGCAACGTCGTCTCGGCGGCGATGATCCCGGCCAGGTGCGCGGCCCCGCCCGCGCCCGCAATAATCACCTTGAGCCCTCGCTTCTGCGCGGTGCGCGCATACTCCATCACCTGCGCAGGGGCCCGATGGGCCGACATCACCCGCACCTCATGGGGAATGTCAAAAGACTTGAGTGCCTTCACGGCCTCTTCCATGATCGGAAAGTCCGAGTCGCTTCCCATCACGATACCGATCACAGGTTTCTGCTGTTCACGCTTCATGGCTCACCGTCCAAACGGGTGGTTGCAGGACTGATCTCCGGTCTCTGTCATGGAGTATCTTACAATGAAACGACAGGGCCCGTCTGCACTTTCTGTACTCTTCTGCACCTTCTGTACTCTCTGTACCTTTCTGCACCCTCTGCACCCTTCTGCACTCGCAGCACTCTTTGTACTTGATTACGATAGTCGATCGAGCGCCTTCTTGCCGATGTCGGTCCGATAATGGACCCCCTCCCAGTAGATTTTCTTCACGCCCTGGTACGCGACGGCGATCGCCTCTCGGACGTCCTTGCCGATTCCGGTGACGTTGATGACCCGGCCTCCGTCGGTCACCACCTTGCCGTTTTTCAAGGCGGTGGCGGCGTGGAAGACCACCACGCCAGGGACATTGGCCGCCTCGTCCAGTCCCGAGATCAGTTTCCCCTTCTCATAGGGGCCAGGGTAGCCCCCCGAAGCCATGACGACGCAGACCGCCGGCTCGGGCCGCCACTGAATGTCGATCTGATGGAGGCGCTCGGCAATGACCGCCTCGAGGATCGGGATGAGGTCCGACGCCATGCGGACCACGAGGGGCTGTGCCTCCGGATCACCGAAACGGGCGTTGAACTCCAGGACCTTGGGTTCCCCATCCTTGATCATCAATCCGGCATAGAGCACGCCTTTGTACGGGCGCCCCTCTGCCGCCATTCCCCGCACGGCGGGGAACATGATCCGCTCCATGATCTTTCGGTGAACCGCTTCGGTGACAACCGGGGCCGGAGAGTAGGCCCCCATCCCTCCGGTATTGGGTCCCTGGTCGTTATCGAAGATCGGCTTGTGATCTTGGGACGAGGCCATGGGCAGGACCGTCTTGCCGTCAGTAAAGGCAAGAAAGGAAGCCTCCTCACCGGTGAGACACTCCTCGATGACCACGCGCGCTCCTGCCTCGCCAAAGACCCGCTCCTCCATAATGCGGGTGACCGCGTCATGGGCCTCATCAAGGGTGGAACACACCATGACCCCCTTGCCGGCGGCCAGGCCATCGGCCTTCACCACGATGGGCACCCCGACCTTTTCGAGATAGATCCTGGCCTGGCGCGGGCTGTCGAAGACCTCATACTCGGC
>JAHFDE010000025.1:3112-17933 GCA_023249165.1 Candidatus Methylomirabilota bacterium
TGGAACACACCATGACCCCCTTGCCGGCGGCCAGGCCATCGGCCTTCACCACGATGGGCACCCCGACCTTTTCGAGATAGATCCTGGCCTGGCGCGGGCTGTCGAAGACCTCATACTCGGCGGTGGGGATCTTGTACTTGCGCATCAGGTCCTTGGCGAAGCGCTTGCTCCCTTCGATGATGGCCGCTTCCCGGCTGGCCCCAAAGGTCTTGAGGCCCCGCGCCTCGAATTCATTCACGATCCCAAGGGTCAGGGGGAGCTCGGGGCCCACCAGGGTGAGGTCGATCCTCTCCTGCGCGGCAAAATCCACCAGGCTGCTGATCTCGGTGACTCCAATATTAATGCAGGTAGCAATATGAGCCATGCCCGCGTTACCCGGAGCAGCATAGAGGAGGGGCTTTTGAGGACTCTGGGCGAGCTTCCAGAGAAGGGAGTGTTCCCTTCCTCCCTGTCCGACCATCAGGATCTTCATATGAAGCCTCCTTCGTTAACCGATGACAGACGACCGTTGCGAGTTCATGGTTCAGAGTTCATGGTTCATGGCAAGAGCAGGGACCGCAACGTCTGTGGGTGCGTGTTAACCCTAAACCCTGAACTATTAACCCTGAACTGTCTAGTGGCGGAAGTGGCGAATCCCGGTAAAGACCATCGCCAGGCCGTGCTCATCAGCCGCCTGGATGATCTCTCCATCGCGCACTGAGCCTCCCGGCTGGATAATGGCCGTGGCGCCCGCCTCGGCGACCACATCGATCCCGTCCCGGAAGGGGAAGAAGGCATCAGAGGCCACCACCGTATCCTTGAGGGACGATTGTGCCTTCATCACAGCCAACCGGCAGGCATCCACCCGGCTCATCTGCCCAGCGCCGATCCCTACGGTGGCGGTAGCTGTCGAGAAGACAATGGCGTTTGACTTGACATGCTTCACCACCTTAGAGGCAAAGGCGAGTGCTTCCCACTCCGCAGGCGTTGGCTCCCGCCTGGTCACCCGCCTGAGCGCGTCCTTATCCGGATCGGCCCGGTCCCTTTCCTGGAGAAGGAGGCCGCCCGAGATTCGGCGCATATCCCAGGGATCGGGTGGGATCTGCCACTCCTTCGCTGGAATCTGCATGAGCCGGAGGTTTTTTCGAGGTCGCAAGATCTCCCTGGCCGCCTCGGTGTAATGCGGGGCGATGACCGCCTCCACAAAGGTGGAGGCGATCTCTGTCGCGGCTGCCTCATCCACAGGGCGGTTCAGCCCCACGACCCCCCCGTACGCCGAAAGCGGATCCGTTCGATAGGCGCGCCCATAGGCATCGACCACCGATTCCCCAATGGCGGCCCCGCAGGGGTTGTTGTGCTTGACGATGCAGGCCGCGGGGCGTGTGAACTCCAGGACGAGCTGCAGGGCCGTATCGAGATCAAGCAGGTTGGTGTACGAGAGGGCCTTCCCCTGGAGTTGTCGTGCGGTGGCCAGGGAGAGCCCCGTGCTCCTTTGCTCCCGGTACAGGGCCCCCTGCTGATGCGGGTTCTCCCCATACCGGAGCAGCGCGATTCTCTCGAGTTCCAGGGCGAGAAAGGGCGGGAAGGGTTGGGGCCAATCGGTCTGCAGCGATGCCTCAGTGCAGGTCACCGCGCTCAGGTAGCTCGCAACCGCTCCCTCGTAGTGGCTGGTGAGCCGAAGCGCCTCCTGGGCCAGGCCAAGGCGGGTTTTCAGAGAGACCCCCGCCCGTTGGCGAATCTCGTGGAGGACCTCGAGGTACTGCCGCGGGTCGGTGAGGATCGCCACGTGCTCGAAGTTCTTGGCCGCCGAGCGTATCAGGGCGGGCCCGCCGATGTCGATCTGCTCGAGGGCCCGGGAGAGATCGAGGGGCCGTTCCGCGATGGTCGCCTCGAACGGGTAGAGATTGACGGCGACCAGATCGATGGGGGAGATGCGGTGCTCTGTGAGTTGCCGTTCGTGCTCCGGATCAGAGCGCCGTGCCAGGATGGCTCCGTGGATGGCCGGATGCAGGGTCTTTACCCGGCCGCCGAGCATCTCTGAAAGGCCGGTCACCTCGGCGACGTCGGTAACGGTCAGTCCTGCGTTACGGAGATGCTCGGCCGTCTTCCCGGTCGAGATCAGCTCGGCACCGTGTTCGCGGAGTCCCCTGGCGAGCTCGGCAAGTCCCGTCTTGTCCGAGACAGTCAACAGAGCCCGCCGGATGCGGATGAGTCCCTTTTCCATCCTGTGCCCGCCGTCCACCGGTCCTCTGGGACGTTGCCTGCCGGCTCACGGGTGGATATATCCCCAACCCTCTGTCGGGGCGCGATCCGCCTCACTCCCCTGACAGGTGACGTGTCTTCCCCTGACGTGAAGCCGACCCTCGGCGTAGAGCTGGATCGCGCGGGGATAGATCTGATGTTCGTACCTGAGGATCCTGGCGGCCAGGGTCTCCTCGGAATCGTCGTCAAAGACCGGGACGACGGCCTGGATGATGATGGGGCCGGTGTCTACCCCTTCATCGGCGAAGTGGACGGTGCAGCCGGAAAACTTCACACCGTGTTTCAGGGCCTGACGTTGGCCGTGAAGCCCCGGGAAGGACGGAAGCAGGGCGGGATGGATGTTCATCACCCGGTGGCGAAAGTGATTGATAAAGGCCGCCGTCAAGACCCGCATGTATCCGGCCAGGCAGACGAGCTCCACCTGGTGCTCCGTGAGGGCGTCAATCAGTGCCTTATCGAAGGCCTGCCGGCTCGCGCAGCCTTTGGGGTCCACGAAGACGCCCTTGATACCGTGTCGGCGAGCCCGTTCGAGGGCGTACGCATCTGCCTTGTCACTGACGACCACCACGACGGCGGCGTTGAGCTTGCCCCCCTCGCTGGCATCGATGATTGCCTGCAGGTTGGAGCCTCTGCCCGAGGCTAGCACACCTACCCGCAGCAGACGAGATCGTGCCATGCCATCTCCTCCCGACTGAATCTAACAGAGCAGGTCTTGCACAGGCAAGGGATTTTCCCCGACACGTTGCGATCTCCCAGCAATTGGCGGTCTTGGCAGGAGCAATCTCTTATGTTTATTATTAGAGATATATCGTTAACCAACTGATAAACAACCATGTTTGAACACTCGATTCAAACTGATCGGACCGCTGACGTGAGGAGCGGTCTCGAGGAATAACCGGATGTCTTTTTGTGGGAGAGGGATTTACAGGGCATCGGGCCGGAACGAAGGAGCAAAAGTTCTTGACAAAGGGTACAGGGTTTGATAAAGACGAGTAACTTGATTGACTTTATCGAGATCTTGCACCGGACGGTCACGATGAAGATTTCGACAAAAGGGGATTACGCGGCACGGGCGCTCCAAGAGCTCTCGTTGCACTATAATAGGGGCCCCCTGCAGATTGACGCGATAGCAGAGCGCCAGGAGATCCCCGTCCGGTACCTGGAACAGCTGCTGCTGATTCTGAAGCGTGCTGGGTATCTCGAGAGTAAGCGAGGCGTCAAAGGGGGATACTCCCTCGCCAAACCCCCTCACCAGATCACGTTGGGAGAGGTCATCCGGCTGATGGAGGGCACGCCGGCCCCGATCTTCTGTGTGGATCCCTCCAGCCGCGAAAAGTGTCCCGTGGAAAACAGGTGCGGGTTTCAGGGCGTTTTGGTCGAAGTCAGGGATGCCGTTGCCCACATCCTGGACAGCATCACGTTCGAGGAGATCTGCCGCCGCGCGCGGCTCAGAATTGCACCAAAGAGTGTGAGCTACCACATCTGAAAGCTGCCCAGCCGTCGGCAGAGTTCGGCGAGCTCAGTCGAGCCGTCCGCTGTCAGCTAGAGAGGAACGAAAGGGCTGACTGCTGACAGCTGATTGCTGACTGCGAGTGCGAGATGGGATCGCGGATTCCTCGCCTGGCAAAAAATGCGATAGACCTCATCGGGAACACTCCCATGGTGGAGCTTCCCAAGATCTCTCCTCGCAACGGGGCGACCATTGTGGCAAAGATGGAGTCTTTAAATCCGGCCGGCAGCGTCAAGGACCGCATCGCCTGGTCCATGGTCGAGGAGGCGGAGCAGCGGGGAAGGCTCAAACCCGGGGCGACCATCGTGGAGCCGACCTCCGGAAACACCGGGATCGGGCTGGCCATGGTAGCGGCGGTGAAGGGATACCGCCTGATCCTGACAATGCCGGACGATATGAGCCTCGAGCGGAGAACGCTGCTTCAGCGGTTTGGGGCCGAGATGATCTTGACGCCCGCGATCGAGGGCATGACGGGGGCGGTCTTCGCCGCCGAGGAGCTCTGCCGGGAAAATCCTGATTATTTCATGCCCCAGCAGTTTATCAATCCTGCCAATCCAGAGATCCATCGGCAGACAACCGCCCAGGAGATCCTGGACGTGATGGGAACAGCGATCGACGCCTTTGTCGCCGGGGTAGGGACCGGTGGAACCATCACCGGGGTCGGGGAGATTCTCAAGGCCAAGATCCCGGGGATCAAGGTGATCGCCGTTGAACCGGCCAAGGCGCCGATCCTTCAGGGAGGGAAATTCCGACCCCACGCGATTCAGGGGATCGGGGCCAGCTTCATCCCGGGGGTCCTCAATATGGAGATCCTGGATCAGATCATCGGGGTGAGCGACGAGGACGCGGTCAAAATGACGGCCCGCCTGACCCGGGAGGAGGGGCTCCTGGTCGGCGTCTCGGCCGGGGCCAACGTCTTTGCCGCCGTGCAAGTGGCCCGCGATCTTGAAAAGGGGAAGGTCGTCGTGACGATCCTTCCCGATACGGGCGAACGGTACCTCAGTGTCCCAGTGTAGGGAGAAGGAAAGGAGTTTGTGCATGGGGGTCAAGGTGTATATCCCGACGCCCTTTCGGGCCCTGACCCGAAACCAGGCCACCGTGGAGGCGGAGGGCAAGACCGTCGTTCGTCTCGTCGAGGCCCTCGAGAGTGTGTATCCCGGGATCCGCGAGCGAGTCCTGGATGAGCAGGGAGAGATCCATCGGCATATTAACATCTATGTGAACGACATCGCCGTTGAGGACCTCGAGGGCAAGGAGACCGTGCTGGCGGACGGGGATGAGGTTGCCCTGATCCCGGCCATCGCGGGCGGGGCAATCCCCTTTACCGAGGAGCAGATCAAGCGGTACAGCCGTCACATCATCCTCCCCGAGGTCGGCGGCAAGGGGCAGCGCAAGCTCCTTAACAGCAGCGCCCTGCTCGTTGGCGCGGGGGGGCTCGGATGTCCTGCCGCCCTCTACCTGGCCGCCGCGGGCGTGGGCAGGCTCGGGATCGTCGATTTCGACCGGGTGGACCTCAGCAACCTGCAGCGGCAGATCCTGCACCACACCCATGACGTGGGGCGGCCCAAGGTGTTATCGGCAGTGGATACGATCGCGGACATTAATCCGGGCGTGAAGGTGGAGCCCTATGAGGCCCAGCTCTCCTCAGAGAACGTGAAAGAGATCATCGGCGGCTACGACGTCATCGTCAACGGCTGCGACAACTTTCCGACCCGGTATCTGCTGAACGATGCGTGCTACTTTCTGAAGAAGCCGATGGTGGATGGCAGCATCTTCCGTTTCGAGGGGCAGGTGACGGTCTTTTCCCCCGGGAAGGGGTGTTACCGTTGCCTGTATCCCGCCCCGCCCCCGCCGGGGCTCGTGCCGAGTTGCGCCGAGGCGGGAGTCCTCGGCGTGCTGTGCGGAATCATCGGCAGCCTGCAGGCCCTCGAGGCGATCAAGCTGATCCTGGGCACGGGAGAACCGCTGATCAACCGCCTGCTCTTCTTCGATGCCCTGACGCTCGAGTTCCGTCAGGTGAAGATCCGGCGGGATCCGGAGTGTCCGGTCTGCGGCGATCATCCGACGATTACGGATCTCATCGATTACCACGAGTTCTGCGGCGTGCCCCGCGTGCAGCCGGTCAGCTAACGATGGTTCATAGTTCATGGTTCAGCGTTCGTGGAGACGTGAATAGAACCCAAAACTAACCATGAACCATCAACCATGAACCCTGAACGGGGGTTATCTCAGATGGTGAAGGCAGTCCTCTTAGGTGTTCCGGTCGGTCTCGCCTTCGGCTACGCCCTGCAGCGCGGCCGTTTCTGCATGAACACCGCCTTTCGCGATATCTTTCTCATCCGAGACCAGACCCTGCTTCGCGCATACGTCTTGGCGGTCCTGATCCAGATGATCGGCGTGCACCTGATGGCCGAGCTTCGCTGGTTCCCCCTTTCGACGGCCCCCTTCTGGTGGCAGGCCGCGCTGGCGGGGGGCTTTGTCTTCGGATGGGGAATGGCGCTGTCGGGTGGGTGAACGACCGGGATCTCTTACCGGTCCGGTGAGGGGATGGTCGGATCGTGGATCAGCTTTGTCGGCTTCGGCCTGGGGATCCTGATGACCAGCATCGGCATCCTCAGCCCCGTGCAGGAGCGCCTCCGGGACGCGCGAATCGGCCCGTTCGGGGAGCCGGCCAGCCTGGCAAACCTCCTGGGGGTGAGTCCCTGGGTCGTGATCGCTGTCCTGGGCGTGCTGGGCGGACTCTGGCTCTGGCGGGGACATCGCAGAACCTACCAGGGGGGGTGGAGCTGGTTCGTGACTGGCCTCGCCATCGGCATCATCGGCATGGTGGCCTGGCCCCTCTCCGCACTGACGGGGCGGCACTTTGGGCTTTCCGTCACGGAACCGGCGTACTCGTATGCGCGCTTCCTGGTCCTCGGGCAGGTCGGCGCCTTGAACTGGGCGAGCTATATGGGGTTCGGCATTCCGCTCGGGGCGTACGTCGCCGCCCGAGCCCACGGGGAGTTCAAGTGGCGCGCCCCGGGCCCCCAGCGGACGCTGCAATCTTTGGGCGGCGGTGTCGTGATGGGGATTGGGGCGGCCATCGCTGGAGGGTGTAATGTGGGGCACAGCCTGACCGGGGTTTCGACCCTCTCGTTGACCAGCATTACCGCCTCCCTAGGGATCATTGCGGGGGTCTGGTCCGCGGCGGCAGTGCTGTTTCGGAGTTAAATAGCTCGTGGCCATGACCATAAGGAGAATGAGCGTGACGCGGATGAGAGTGGTGATGGCTGGGGCGTGGCTCAGCGGAGCTTTCGCCGTGGTGCTGACAGCGACGGTGGTCTGGGCGCAGTGCTGGGGGCAGCAAGCGAAAAAGTCGGGATACGCCAACGCTCGACTGCTGGTTGACACCCAGGAGGTGGCCGCACATCTGGAGGATGTCAGCATGCGCCTGGTCGATCTCAGGGCCAAGGGTACCCAGGGGTACCAGGAGTACGCCAAGGGACATATCCCGGGGGCGGTGTACCTGAACTGGGAGGATCTCGACGACGTGGCAAGCAACCGGAAAGGACTTCCGATGGATCAGACCAAGGCGGAAGCCCTCTTCAGTAAGCTCGGGATCGATGAGAACACGCGAGTCGTCGCCTATGACGATAGCGGCGGGCTCTGGTCCGCGCGCCTCTTCTTTGTCCTCGAATTCTTCGGCCACAAAAATGTCGCGGTGCTCAACGGGGGCCTGACGAAGTGGACACAGGAGGACCGACCGCTCAGCACCGAGGAACCCAAGATCACGCCGAAAAAATTTGTCGCCCGGCCCAATCCAAAGCTCATCGCCACCGCCGAGTGGGTCCGGGACAACCTCAAGAACCCCGGGGTCTGCCTCGTCGACGCCCGGTCGCGGCTCGAATACGAGGGAAAGCGAACGGATCCGGGGAAATCGGAGGACCCCGAAATCAAGCGGGGAGGGAGAATACCCGGGGCCGTGTCGATCAACTGGACGGATACGATCAACCCCGAGGACAAGACCTTCAAGAGCGCGGAGGAACTCCAAAAGATGTTCGAGAAGGCCGGAGCGACGAAAGACCGGGAGATCGTCACATATTGCCGGACCGGGGTCCGTGCGGCCCATGACTACTTCGTGGCGCGACTCCTTGGGTACGAGAAGGTGCGGAACTATGACGGCTCGTGGATCGACTGGGGCAATCGACCTGAGCTTCCCCTGGAGCAATAGAGACATTGGGATCGCCAGGGCAAATTCAAGAACGGAGGGTGCACCGGCTCGATACTCGTGGGGAGATCTGCCCCTACCCCTTGGTAATGACGCAACGGGAGATGAAGAAGCTTCAGCCAGGGGACGTCCTGATCGTGATTTCCGACTACCCCCTGGCGGCGGAGAACATCCCACGCTGGGCTGTCGAACACGGGCATAAGGTCCTCCGGGTGGAGAAAGTTGGCAACGCCCTGTGGGAGATCGAAATCGAGAAAGCGAGCGTGAGTTGAGCGAGCGTTCACTGGCGTCTGGACACGAGAAAGGAGGCACTGGGATGGCAAACGGCAGATGGATCTTGGGGGGTGCGGTTGTTCTTCTCCTTTTGGCTTTATCGTCTCACGCAGGTGCCTACGAAGTGTGGGTGACGAACCAGCGACTCAACAAGGTCCAGATCCTCGATGGGCAGTCCCTCAAGATCATTGCCGAGGTGCCGGTGGAAAGCAAGCCGCACAATGTCACCTTCAGCCCCGATTTCAAGGTCGCGTATGTCGCCAGCGTCGGCTCGAACGACTTTACCGTGATCGACGCCGTCACGAGGAAGGTGGTCAAGGCAGTCCCGGGTGGGAAGACGTGCCATCATGTGGCCGTGTCTGCCGACGGCACGTTGCTCCTGGTGAGCAATCCGGGAGAGCACACCGTCATGCTGTACGACGCGAAGAGCCTGGAGCGCCTTGCCACCATCGAGGTCGGTAAGAACCCGGCCATGGCGGTCTTCACCAAGGATGGGCAGACGGCCTACGTGAGCAATGGGGGCGATGCGACGCTCTCTGTCATTGATGTCAAGAATCGGAAGGTCGTGGGCAGCATCCCCAACATCGGGAAGGGAGCCATGGGGCTCGTGATGAGCACCGATGGGGCCAGGGTGCTGGTCACGGGCGGTGGCGAGAACAAGTACACGCTGGTGGAGACCGGCACCGGAAAGATTCTCGTCGATATCGTATCGGGGAAGGAAGCACATGGCGCCGCGCTAACGCCGGATGGCAAGTTCGCCCTGGTTCCGAACCGCCAGTCGGGCGATATCTCGATCGTGGACATGGGGACGGGCAAGATTGTGGACACCGTTGCCAATGTTGGGGATAAGACCGACATCATCGATCTCTCGCCGGATGGCAAGCGGGCGTTCGTCACCCTTCGGGGGGAGGCGGTCACGGGGGACCCCGCCATGACGACCGGGAAGGAGCCGGGGGTCTCGGTCATCGATGTCCCGGGTCGAAAGGTGGTGACCAAGATCTCGCTGGGCGGAGATCCCCACGGAATCGCCGTCAGGCCGTAATGCCCGTCCATTGACTTTTGGGATGGGATCTCGTACAAGGCCATTGTTCAGCCGAGGCGGAATGTCCCGAGATGCAGGGAGAGCAATGAGCGTTCAGGTTCGGGTTCCTCAGATCTTCCGCAGGCACACCGGGGAAGCCAAGTCGGTCGTTGCCGAGGGGACGACGGTCCGGGAAGTCCTCGAGAACCTGGACAAAGCCTATCCGGGCCTTCGGGACCGGTTGCTGGATGGCAAGGAGCTTCACCGGTTCGTGAACATTTACCGGAACGATGAGGACATCCGATTCCTCAAGTTTCTCGACACGGAAGTACAGGAAGGGGACGTCATCTCGATCCTTCCCGCCGTCGCAGGGGGGGCAAGGGTGCCGACGAGGAAGAAGAGGGTCGGTGGCCGAAAGACGGCGGGCGGCCCGCGACCGGCCGCCGATGCCGTGGATGCCATTGGCAACACCCCGTTGGTAGAGGTTCAACGCATCAGCCCCAAGCCGTCGGTCCGGATCTTCTGCAAGCTCGAGTTCTACAACCCGACGGGCAGCCTGAAGGACCGCATTGCCAAGTACATGGTCGAAGAGGCCGAGCGGCGCCGAGTGCTCACACCGGGTCAGACGATTATCGAGCCGACCAGCGGCAATACCGGAATTTCCCTGGCCATGATCGGTCGCCGTAAGGGATACAAGGTCAAAGTGGTCGTGCCGGAGAACATCACGGTGGAGCGGCGGCAGCTCCTGGAGCTGTACGGGGCGGAGATCATTTACTCCGACGCCCGGCGGGGGACGAACGGGGCGATCGAGGTGGCCAAGAAGATGGCCACCCTGAACCGGGACTGGTACATGCCGTATCAGTACGGCAATGCGGAAAACGTCCGCGCGCATTACGAGACCACGGGCGCCGAGATCCTTGCGGCGCTGCCCCACGTGGACGCTTTCGTGGCCGGGCTGGGGACCGGCGGGACCTTGATGGGCGTGGGGCGGCGACTCAAGGAGGTCAATCCCAAGACCCAGGTGATCGCCGTCGAGCCCCACCCGGGTGATCTCGTTCAGGGGCTCCGCAGCTTGGACGAAGGGTTCATCCCTCCGATCCTGGATCTGAGTCTGCTGGACGGGAAGTTCTTGGTCGATTCCCGCTGCGCCTTTGCTCTCACCAGGGATCTGACACGCAAGGAAGGAATCTTTGCCGGCGTCTCGTCGGGAGCGGTCCTTCACGCTGCCATCCGGATGGCCCACAAGATGAACAAGGGAAATATCGTTTGCCTCCTCGCCGACGGGGGCTGGAAGTATGTGAGCTTAGGGGTGTGGGCCAAAGAGCTTCCCGACCTGGGAGAGGACGTCTATAGCCACATCTGGTGGTAGCGGAGGAGGACTGAGGATTGAGGCACGAGGACTGAGGGCGGAGATGCTGTTGCCGAAGCGATTTGCCGACGAGATCGTCAAGCACGCACGCGCCGAGGTCCCGAATGAGTGTTGCGGGCTGCTCGCCGGGAAAAACGGCGCCGTCCTGGAGCTCTTTCAGTGCGAGAGTACCGAGAAAAGTCCGTACCGATATTACGTCGACCCAAAGGACCAGATCCGGATTATGCGCGAGATGGATCGGAAGGGATGGGACCTGGTCGGCATCTACCACTCCCACACCCACACGGAGGCCTACCCGTCCAAGACCGACGTGGAGCTCGCCTTTTATCCCGAGGCGTTGTACTTCATCGTCTCACTCGAAAACCGAAACGCGCCGGTTATTCGAGCATTTCGGATCACCGATGGGCAGATCGTGGAGGAGGAGGTGGTAATTGACTAAGAGTTTTTCGACGCCTTAATCTTGAGTAAATCAATCGAGTTTATCGCCTTCAGCATTGAGCAAGCAGGTTCAACAAGTTGAGAAGGAGGGGGAGTCATGGCGAAATACACGCATCCTGAGGTCCTGGTGGAAACCGCCTGGGTGGCGGAGCACCTGAAGGACCCGAAAATTCGGCTAGCAGAAGTGGACGTCGACACCGCTGCCTACGGCGAGGGACACATCCCCGGGGCAGCAGGCTGGAACTGGAAGACCGACCTCGAAGAAATCGTCGTGCGCGACATTGTGACGAAGGCGACGCTCGAAAAGCTCCTGAGTCGCTCGGGGATCGCCAACGACACAACGGTCATCTTGTACGGCGACAACAACAATTGGTTCGCCACGTATGCGTTCTGGCTGCTCAAGTATTACGGCCATGCCGACACCCGGGTGATGAACGGGGGGCGGGCCAAGTGGATCGCTGAGAAGCGGCCCATGACGAAAGAGGTGACGAAGGTCCCTCCGACGACCTACAAGGCGAAGGATCCCGACAAGAGCGTCAGGATCGTCCGGGAGGAGGTCGTCGCGGCGGTGAAAAAGCCGGGGATCGCCCTGGTGGATGTCCGCTCCCCCAAAGAGTTCTCGGGAGAGATTCTCGCCCCGGAGAATCTGCCCCAGGAGGGGGCCCAGCGCGGAGGACACATCCCTGGCGCGGCGAATATCCCTTGGAGCCAGGCGGTGAAGGAGGACGGAACCTTCAAGAGCCCGGACGATCTCAAGCAGCTCTATCAGGGCAAGGGGATCACCCCCGACAAGGACGTGATCGCCTACTGCCGGATCGGCGAGCGCTCCTCCCACACCTGGTTCGTGCTGAAGTATCTCCTGGGCTATCAGAGGGTCCGGAATTACGACGGCTCGTGGACCGAGTACGGCAGCATGGTGAATGTGCCGATTGAGAAGTAGGGGAGTCTCGCGTGACACAGGCCCGATCAGATGAACCCTTCCTTCGGATTGCGCCGGCGGAGGCAAGAGCCTTGATCCAGAAAGGGGTACCGGTCGTGGATGTCCGGGAACCGCAAGAGTACGCCGAGGTCCGGATCCCGGGTTCCACCCTCGTCCCCCTCGGGACTCTCCTCAAGTCACCACGCGAGGTTTTGGGGAAAGGGGCCGTCGTCTTCGTCTGCTCGGAGGGGATCAGAAGCGCCGTGGCTTGCGAGGCGGCAGCGGCCATCGGGCTCGATGAGGTCTGCAACCTCGAGGGCGGGACACAACGCTGGCAGGCGGAAGGGCTTCCGGTCGAGTCGGGGACGCCTGACGACCCGATCGTGACCCAGGTGCCGGAAAGACCCTCCGCCGGGCCGACCGTCGGTTTCCTGCAGTCGGGGGAGCGCCTGATCCGCGTCCACCGATTTCGATTTGCGCGGCCCGCGGGGTGCGCGTTGGGGATGCTCGACCTCACGGTGGAGGAGAGCGTGGGCGACGTCCAGGACCCATCGAGACAATGTGTCGCCCGCCCCGAACACCCGACGCAGGTTCCCAGACCCGAGTTCACAGTGTACGGCGAGACTGTTGAGGCGGCCTTGCGCGGGCTCGTTGAGAAGCTGAGGGGGCATCGGCCCCACGAAATCTTTCTGCCTACGGAGTGAGCTGATGACGGCTTTGTTACCGATAATTGCCCTGGTGGGGATCCTATCAGGCTGGATCGTAGGTGCCTCTGCTGCGGGTTGGGGGGCTTTGAGTGTGCCGCTGCTGATCCTGCTGGGGGTCGAGCCGCTAGTCGCGATCAGCTCAAGCCTCCTCGCTTCCATCCTCCTCAGCCTTTTGGGAGGGATGAGCCATTGGCGCTATGACCCATCTCGGGTGGCTGGTCTACCGGCACTCCTCCTGGGAGGCGTGGGAGGGGCCTTCGTGGGGAGCCTAGTAAGCCCCACCCTGCCAGGACCGATCCTGAAACTCTTGATCGGTGTGACCACCCTCATCATGGGCCTTCTCACCCTCGTCAGGCAGAACGGCTGTGGCCTGGAGGACCCCATTGACCTCAAAGCCGAAAAATGGCAACAGAGGCGCCCTGCCATTTTTGGCATTGGCGCGGTGGCCGGGGCATCGGCGGGTGCCTTCGGTACCGGTTGGGGCCCCATCGGAGTCACATTGCTTATCTGGGCAGGCATTCCTCCCCATACGGTCATCGGTTCCTCCCTGATGTGTCGAACGCTGGTGGCGGGTACTGCCAGCATTTCGTATCTCCTGGGGTCAGATCTCTTCAGATGGGAGGTCTTCCTTCCCCTCTTCCTGTCGGGCGCAGGTGGGGTATTGCTGGGTGTCCGGACTTCAAACGGGCTTTCTCCGAGACGCCTGCGAAAGTTTCTCGGTGGCGTGGTGAGTCTTCTCGGTGCCATCACCATCGCCAAATATTTTGTCTAAGGAGCATTGGAGATCGAAAACGAGAAGTCGGTGGCGGTTGGAGAAGAAGGTCTACCGATGAGGCTCAAGGGCCTGACAGTGGCGGTCACGGGGAGCCGAAGGGCGTCTGAGCTGGCGCAGCTCATTACCAACCTGGGCGGGGTCCCGTACGTGGCCCCGACGGTCGGGATCGAAGTCCATGCGGATGCGGATCGCGAGACGGAAGGGCTGATCCAGGACATCCTCGGCCGCGAGATCCACTACGCAATCTTCATGACGGGGCCGGGGGTCTATCGCCTGATGTCGACGGCCGAGCGCCTCGGCGTCGGTCAGGAGGTGGTCGAAGTCCTGAACCGCACCCAGGTTATCGCGAGAAGCCAGAAGCCGCAGAAGGTCCTGGAGAAGTATGGGGTCCGCGTATCGCTGGTCCCTGCTGACAACACCTCCGAGGGGATCGCGGCCGAGATGGTGAAGCGCGACGTGCAGGGCAAGGAGGTTGCCGTTCTCTGGCACGGAAATTCGCACGCGGGGCTGCGGGAAACCCTGCACCGGCAGGGGGCCACGGTCTACGAGGCGGTGACGTATCGGTATTCGCTCGAGCTCGAAGAGCGGGGAGCGGCGGTCCTGGCAGCGGTGGGTTTCAAATCGTTGCCCCCGGAGGAGCATCGGATCCTGAAACTGATCCACGATCTCGGCCAGGGAAAGATTGACGTGATCACGTTCACCAGCCCGCCGTCGGCCCGGAACCTCTTCCGGTTCGCGGAAGCGCACGGGCTGGACGATGAGGTTCGCCGCGCCCTGCACGAGACAGTGGTCGTCGTGGCCGTGGGCCCGCCGACGCGGCGGGCACTCGAGGAGCATGGCATCCAGGTTGATGTGATGCCGGAGGTCTATAAGCTCGGCCCGATGATGAGAGCTACCGTCGATTATCTGGCGCAAGACCGCTCCGACAGGCGCAAACGGGCGCTCGAGACGATGCGACCTGAGTCCGTTGCGGATCAAAGGGAATAACCGAGAGGTATCACCTGCGTCGATCACAACAACACTATTCTAGCGCGGATAGTATTCACGCGAAGAAGGACATTGGACCCAGGCCATGAAAGAGATCAATCCCAATTTACGGACGCCTCTGGAGCATCTTTCTAAGAACGAACATGCGAAGCTGGCGTCAAACTGGATCCGCGGAAATCTCTCTCAGGATTTCCGGGATACCTCTGTAGCCGATATTTCGTGGGAATCTGAGCAGCTTGCCAAATCTCACGGCATTTACCTTGAATGGAACCGGGCCAAGACAGGCAAAGAAAAAGAATGGATGTACATGATTAGAATCACCATTCCTGGGGGAGGTCCCATCACCCGGGGACAATGGATGGTGTTGGACGAAT
>JAHFDE010000026.1 GCA_023249165.1 Candidatus Methylomirabilota bacterium
ATCCCACCGTGCGCGCTTGCCATCCGATGTCAGGACGAACGCGCCCTTGCGTGTTCCTACTAATACCCGTACCCCGCTCATCCCTTCCTCCTTCCTGAGCTTCCGGAGATGCTCACCGGCCAGCGCCGCGCCCACTCGTAATCTAGAGAACCTGAGCGCCGCCTATGTCTCACCGCGTCCGCCTCGCACACGAGGTTGGGCATGTAACGACCGTTCTAAAAAACGATCACCAACGCCAAAGCAAGCGCGCAGTAAATCCCTATGACTGTCCAGAAATACGATGCCGAGTCCACCCGCTTGATCGTACGTCCCCAAATACCGGATTTCGCATAAACCTCGCCGCGAAAAACGGCGAACGTGACATAAACAGCCAGCAGAACCCCCAGCGTCTTAAACATGTCCTTGGGTTTCTCTTCCTCGAAACAATCGGCGGAACAAGCTTCCGAGCAGGGTGCCGAGCACGGTAACCGCGAGCCCCACAACGAGGGCGATCAATATTTCGAACGGCCATAGGTTATGAGAAGTTGGATCCCGCCAGGTATCGAAAATCACGCGGGCAAATACCGCTCCCGGCACCGCAGCGCTAGTTACAAGGACGGTCCGCCAGAAGCGGTTATCACTTAATGCTCGCGTGAGAGCCGCGGCGCCTCCAACCACAATCAAACCGATGCCGTATAAGCTGTCCGGCAACGAAACCTTTGAATAGGGTATCGGCCAATGTCCCGAGCCGACCGCGAAAAAACCGACCAGAAACGCCGCTGCCAGCCATTGGTTTGAAGTCTTCAGCATGGAATCAGCAATATGGATATCTTAGAAACCATGACGAATACTTGCTTAATCGTTTCCATTCGATTCTTCTATGGCCTAACGTTCGCGTTCAGCGGCGGCCCGTCAGGGCCGGCCGCTGAAGGACAATTCCCCAAAGCGGTGTCCACCCGATCACCACCAGCCCGACACCGACGTGAGACCAACGGCTGCTGAGAAATTTCTTCTTCATGCACTGCTCGCCAAGGCGCCCAATGCTCCGGCTAAGCTACGGGGCCGCGGGATTCCATTGGGTAGCCGCCACAGAGACGTAGATGGATCAATCGCGTATCGTCAACTCGCCGCTGTAAATCTTCTCCAGCTTGTCGATCTTCGTGTAGCCGAGTCTCCTCGCCTCTTCCGTCGTCTTGTCACGCAGTTCAGCCATTCCGTTATAGTGGTAGGCTACAGCCAAGTTTGCAACGATAACAGGATCAGTCTTATCCAGATCATAGGCTTTCCTAGCGTACTCCAAAGCTTTTGTGTCTTTTTCTTGTTTGAGAGCGATAACGGTCATGCTCGAGTACGCTTGTGCGTACCTGGGATTGATCGCCACGGCCTTTTCATAGTAGGCCAACGCTTCGTCGTACTTTCCTTGTTTCCTAAGAAGAATGCCCATGCTGGTAATGGCCTGAAAGCCATTAGCGTTGATTTCAAGCGCTTTCTTGTAAGCGGCTTCGGCTTTCTCATTCTGATCCAAGTCCTGATAGGCATTTCCAAGAATGGTCCAGGCCACCTCGTCGTTTGGCTTGGACTTCAGATACTCGTGCAGTTTCTCGATAGCAGCCTTCGGCTGGCCTTGCCTATAGATTGTGGAAATAGCATCGAGGTCACTTGAGGGTCGGCCGACAGGTGGACTATCTCCGCATCCGACTAGAAACAACAGAACCGCGAAAACCAACACATGAAGTCTCATCGATCAGCTCCCGTTCAGACGAGTCATCTCGTCTCTTTTCCTCTCGGCGAGACCAGATCTCCGCTCGGAATCCGCTTGCGCCCCAGACGTGCCCCGATTACCGCGGGAATCATGAGGGGTAGAGACAACAGTGCAAACATGATCAAGCCCAGGGGTAGCAAGTTGCCAGACGGGTTTGAGAGGAACAGGACTGCCGCTTGACTAAACATGGCGGCGAGCACCCAGCGCCACGGACGCGACGGCACCTCGAAAGAGATCCATGCAAGGACGAGCGCGAGTACAGGATATGCGGCAACCCAATACAGAGACGCATCCCATGCTTCCGTACGGTGGCCGAGCAGCGCTGTTCCGATCCATGTAATCGCCCCGGCCGCACACGCAACCAGATACGCCGACTTCTCTGTTCGAATGATCATCGAGACCTGCCCCGCGCTTTTTACCTTTTCATAGGCTCAGCTCTGCTTTTGGATCAGGCGATAGTTCTCGTCGCAGACGACTTCTTCGACGCGGCCCGTCTTTCCGTCAATCACGAGTTGGGGGGGTGTTGCTGCGTCTTCTCGCGAAGGAAATACCAACTTCTCCTTCTCTCTGCGATTTTTCTTATAAGAGATTCTCCCCACGGGCTCTGGCATGATCTTGAGAACCTCATCTCTTGTCATGCCGAGCCGTATCTGTCTGCAGGTGGCGACAGGTTCAGCTTTCTTATATTTGGTTGCTCCCCAATTCACGGTGATGACCAGAGCCATGATGGCTGCCCCTGCGAGGGGGACTACCCAAATAAGGGTCGAACGTTTTAGCTTCGATCTCAGGCGTCCGTACCAATTCATGAGCGACTCCTGTCAGGGCGCGTCGGGATAACCCTCAATTGCTGGTTTCGTGCGCATCGCAAGCATCTGGTGGTTAAAAACCGCCACCGCCACCCCCGCCCCTGCCGCCGCCGGAAGACCCCCCGCCGCCAAAGCCGGATCCTCCGGAGCTGCGCGGCGCCGAGGCCATCGCCGAGGCGGCCTGACTCGACATGCGGCCGAGGTCGCTGACGAAGCTGCGGGGATGGAAGCCCGCGCCATCCGTCCCCCGGTACCATTCGGGCCTCTGCCGATAGATATCTTCGAAGGCGCGGACCCAGTTGTTCTCGACGCCTAATGCCATGGCGTAGGGGAGGTATTTTTCGAACATCTCCGGCGTCTTAACCGTCCGGTCGAGTCGGTCGGCCTCGACCCGGCTGAGGAACTCTTCAAAGCCCAGCACCCCTTCGAGGGCGCGAGCACCCATGAGGGTGCGGGCCGGCATGAACCAGCCGAAGCCGATGATGATGAGCCCAGTCAGAATAGCGGCCGCAAAGAAGCTGCCCGGCGCGAGGCCGAATATCCCACTGATCATACCGCCGGCCCAGAAGGTGGTGAAGCCCACGATGATTCCGGCGACGACATAGACCCGCTTGACCTTGTCGGGTCGCTGGGTGTAGTAGCGGCGGTTGAGCAGCCGCCCGAAGATGTGGTCACGGATGTCGGGCAGGTCTTTGTAAAACCTGTTTTCGAGATCCGACAGCTCCACCGAGGTCATGCCCTTCCGGAAGAGCGCATTCAGCAGCTTGTACTCGTGGGGGAGCAAATCGCTCCTGTCCTCCGGCTTCTTCCGAAGGTGAAAGACGTATTCCTTGCCCGACCACAGGCCGAGCAGCCGCGCCTCCTCCTTCTCTTCTATCACCAGGTAGCCGCGGACGGCGAGGTCGACCAGCGTGGCGGTGATGTCGCGCATATCGGGAGAGTTGTCCATCAGCGTCCCCAGCTCGGCCGGGGTCAAGTCCTCGGGCGGCTCGTACCGGGGGACGATGGGGCGCCGGCGCGGATCCCGCCCGCGGGTGTGCCAGAGCGAGAACATCAGGCCGAACGCGCCGAGCGGGATGAGGAACACCCAATTGCTGTGCAGGAAGAGGGCCGCCTTGGCCACGGGACCGGGCTCTTTCACCAGTCCTTTGTCCCAACCCACGACGACGGTCATCCCCTCGCGGAAAGCGAGCGACCGGCGCATCCGGACCCGGACCTCACTGTGGGCGATCTCCACATCCGCCCGTTGCTCGCGGGACCCGTAGGCGCCGGTGAAGGCAAGGGCGCGGACCCCGCTGGCTCCGGGCGGAAGCAGGATGCGGGCGGCGGCGCTCTGGATCGGGACCTCCCACTCGTCGCCGGTGATGTTCCAGTACAGCTCGTCGTGCGCCTCAAAGAACTTCAGGGCATTGGAGACCCGGTAGCGGAAAACGACGGTGCGGGTCGCGTCGCGGGCATCCGGAACCCAGATCTTGAACTTCCGGTAATGGCGCTCGCGACTCTGCTCGACCTTCAGCGGGTTCCCCCGCTCGTCGGCGATGCTCTCGACGTCCAGGTGAAGGGTGTAGTTGAAGCCCTGGGGCGTGCGGTACTCGACCGGGATCGTCCGGAAGATGCCGTTCCACTCGCCGGTGAAGCGCGGGCGGATGGTCTCCGTGACGTAGATGACCCCCTCCGGCGTGACGACCACCTCGGCATCGAAGCGCTCGATGACCAGGGACCGCGCCGCGACGGCGGTGGGGAGCGCCGCCACGAGTAGCAGCAACAGAAGGAATGCGCGCCGGCACATGGCCTTCTCCTACCGCCGTGCTACCGGGCGCCGGTCTCGAAGCTGACCCTCGGGACCTCTCGCTCGGCCGCGGCCGTGAGTTCGAAGAACTCGCGGGGCCGGAACGCGAAGAAATCGGCGATGAGGTTCGAGGGGAACTGCGCGATGCGGGTGTTCAGGTCGCGCACGACGGCGTTGTAGTACCGGCGGGCATTCTGGACGGCGTCTTCGATCTGGTTGAGCGAGCCCTGCAACTGGGTGAAGCTCTCCACGGCGCGGAGTTGCGGGTAGGCCTCGGCGAGCGCAAAGAGGGACTTCAGTGCCTGCGTGAGCATCCCCTCGGCCTCCCCTTTGGCGGCCGGCCCCTGGGCAGACATGGCCCGATTGCGGGCGTTCACCAGGTCTTCCAATGTCTTGCGTTCGTGGCTCGCGTACCCCTTGACGGTCTCGATCAGGTTCGGGATCAGGTCGTAGCGGCGCTTAAGCTGGACGTCGATGTCGGCCCAGGCGTTGTCGCACTGGACGCGGAGGCGGATCAGGTTGTTGTAGATTGTAACGACGGCGACGACTACCGCGGCGAGAACAATCAGGATGATCCACATAGGTGCCACCTCTCTCCGGCATGATATTGGATCAGTCGTTGGTTGTGAGCACGTCGCTCTGATACTGGCATACCACATTCCCCGGCCGATTACCAATGACCGAGAGCCCGCAGGCAGCCGCGATGGCCTCTGGGCTGCAATTTGTGGACCACTGGCCGCTCTACCGACGATGGGCCTGAGGGGCTAGAACGACATGTGATATCTCGCATTGAGAGCGATGTGGAGAATCATCGGGGCGAGGAGCGTCGATCCCGGTTGCTGCACCAACAGGGCCAGCGCGAACCCGACGAAGAAAAACCAGGGGAGTGCGGTGAAGGAGAAGTGGCACACCGCAAAGAGAAAGCTGGTGAGGACGATGGCCCGATGGGGATTGTACTGGCGGGCGAAGACCCGGAAGGCCACGCCACGGAAGAACAACTCCTCCACAATGGGGATGAAGAACAGTCGCCCGGCGAATCGGAGCCTCGACTGTTCCCAGAGGTCGAGCAGGTTCCCGAGAGCCTCCTCCAGGCCGGTCCGCGCCTCTGCCAGGGAGATGAGCAGGTATCCAGTTGCGAGGAGGAGACTGACCGCCACCTTCCTGCAGGGGTCCTTCCCTGGAATGCCGATTTCATCCCATGTCATTCTGTACCAATAGCGCGTCAGGAGGACAACAAGCGTCAGGTTGTAAACCGGAAAGACCAGGTAGGCGATACGGATGTCGACCGCACTCCCTTTCACTGCGGCGGGGACCAAGAGAGTCGTCGGGAGCAGCCACGCGACGTATGTCCACAAGACGCCTATGGCGGACAACGGACGCGGGTCTGCCGATCGGGAGATCCCTTCGTCGCGGTGGCCGCTGGTCACTCATCTCTCCACGAGGCCCGCTGGGCCTCGTGGAAGTCATGGTGCAATTTTCAGGCCCTGCCCCGTGCCCCCTTCTCCAGGCTTCCACCTCCTGTCTCCAATACATCCCTCCCCGAAACAATCCGATGCCCCCCCCTTGTCGTATATCAGGACAAACCCTAGGCACAGGTGGTCCTCATAGCGGGTGGGGTATCCGGTGTGACTCCTGGGTGGGGCTCGGACGAGGCCGGTAGGGAGCTGCCCTCTGTCGAAGCGAACCTGGGCCGGGACCCGGGGCCAGCCCTTCTGGCCCCGGTCGTGCTTGGCGGCCAGCCGCCCGGCCGCGATCTGGAAATTCTGCTTGACAGCCTTCTGGTGTCAGTGTATTGTACTGACCGGTCGGTACACAACCCAAAAATAACCATGCAGGAAGAAACCTCAAAAAGCACCAAAGAGCAGATTCTGCAGACCGCTTGTCGGCTGATCCATCGCAATGGCTTTAATAATACGAGCTTGGAAGATATCCTGCGGGAGAGTGGGGTCGGCAAGGGGAATTTCTATTACTACTTCAAGAGCAAGGACGAGCTTGGCTATGCGGTTCTCGATCGGCTGGCCCTATGGACTTCTCAGCAGATAGGCCAGGAGATCTTTGGCGGGGGAGAGGACCCGGTAGGGGAAATCTTCCACCTCTTCGATCTTGTGGTCGCCATGCAGCGGGAGGCGGGGTGCATGGGGGGATGCCCCCTCGGCAACCTCGCCATCGAAATGAGCGATATCCACAATGGGTTTCGTCAGCGGATCGAAGAGATCCTGGCGAGCTGGCGCGGTTACATAGCCGGCGCCCTGACCCGGGCCCAGTCGAAGGGCCAGTTGGCCCAAAATCTGCAATTGGATCGGATCGCGGACTTCATCTTCGCCGGGGTTGAGGGGGCGATCCTGGTCACGAAGGTTCGGAAGGATCTGGCCGTCCTCGAAGGGTGCTTGGACGAACTCAAGCAATATGTGCGGAGGTATCTCGTCTCATGAGACACACGGTGAGAGATCAGTCCCAACCCGCACCGGGGAGCTACGCCATGAACGCGACGATCGTAGAATATACCGATGAAAAGCCACCGGAGAACCTGTATCCGGAGCGCATTGTTTCGCCGACCAAGGGAAGGGCCTGTTGTGCCCGCAATATGGAACAGATCGGTGGCGTGACACGCGAGGAGACGCGGGCCTACTTTTACCGTCGGTGTCGCGCGTGCGGGTACACCGTCCGTCACTTTGTGTCTGCGCCGCCCCCCGATTCTCCCGGCGGTTTGTGGGAGGATGAGCAGACCGCACTCCTGAAGCTGGTCGCCTAGTACCGTTCCAACGTATTGCCCCGAGCACGGGCAAGGCCCGTTCCGACGAAGGAACGGGCCAAGAAAGCCAGCCAGCCCGGTGCCGTTCCAACTAATTAGTTATCGTCGAGGCGAGGCAGTCCCCCATGCACTATGTCCCCGTACGCAGGAGCCAGCGAGACAAGCAGTAGGCACGATGCGTTGGAACGGTACTGGTCTGGACATCGCACAGCTCTGTGTTGGGTGAGAAACGTTGGAACGGCACTAGAGAGTCCTTCCGACCGTCTGGCCCGACAGACCTCGTGCCCCAGACAGGCCGCGCACCTCGTCCCTCCCACGATGTTTCGGCCGACCTCGCGGTTCCCTCTCCGCTCTCCCCGCGGCCCAAAGCCGAGAAAGCAATTGTATTGACAGCGGGGGACAGCTGTAGTATGTACCGAAGCGATTGTACCGGGGTCGTCGGGGAGGGACGATGGCCTTTATCGCTGACCTGCATCTCCACTCCAGGTACAGTCGGGCGACCAGCCGCGAGATGGAAGTGGAGTCGCTGGCTCGGTGGGCGCGGAGAAAGGGTATCGCCCTCCTCGGGACCGGAGACTTCACGCATCCCACCTACTTTGCTGAACTCCAGGCCAAGCTGACACCGGCAGAACCCGGCCTGTATCGATTGAAGCAGGAGGCGCAAGGCGTCCGCTTCATCCTCCAGGTCGAGGTCTCGAATGTCTACCACGAGGGGGGGCGGCTCAGGAAGATCCATACCCTTCTCTATGCGCCATCGCTGGAGGCGGCCGGGCGGCTCAACGCCGCCTTGGCCCGCCGGGGAAACCTCATGGCCGATGGGCGCCCCACCTTCGGTTTTTCGGTCAAGGAACTCTGCCGGATCGTCTTCGACGTCTCTCCCGACTCCGTCATGGTCCCCGCCCATGCCTGGACCCCGTGGTTTTCCATCTTCGGTTCTCAGTCGGGCTTTGATTCTCTCCAGGAGGCCTTCGACGGGTACGCGGATCGGATCTTCGCCATCGAAACCGGTCTCTCGTCCGACCCGTCGATGAACTGGCGGCTGAGTGCGCTGGACGGAATCACCCTGATGTCCAATTCCGACGCCCACTCCCCGTCAAGGATGGGGCGGGAGTGTAACGTCTTTGCCAATCCCCTCGACTACTGGCAGCTGTGGGAGGCGGTCCGGACGCGGGACCGGCATCGCTTCCTCTACACCGTGGAGTTCTTCCCCGAGGAAGGGAAGTACCACCTGGACGGGCACCGCGCCTGCGGCGTCCGGACGACGCCGGAAGAGACGCGGGCCCACGGCCGTCGGTGTCCTGCCTGCCGAGGCCGGCTGACTGTCGGGGTGTTGCACCGGGTGGAGGAGCTGGCAGATAGGCCGCCCGGACTGGTTCCCGAGGGCGCTCTGCCCTTCAAGCGTCTGGTCCCGCTGGAAGAAATTATCGCCGCGGCGATAGGTCGGGGGGTGGGCACGATGGCCGTACGGCAGGAGTACGACCATCTCGTCGAAGCGGGGGGGAACGAATTTGCCGTCCTGGTGGAGTGTGGAGAGGAGGAGCTGGCGGCCTGTGTTCCTCCCGGTATCCTGAAGGCGATTCTCCGCGTCCGGGAAGGGCTCTTGACGATAGTCCCTGGGTATGACGGCGTCTACGGAACGATCAAAATCCTCGGGGACGAGCTGGCGGAGACTCCGTCCCCATGGCAGCCCGAGCAGATGAATCTCTTGTGAGGAGGAGGAGCTATGGCGAAGGCAAGAAGAAGGGCGAAGGGAAAGAGGAAACGAAAGGTCGCGCGCGCAGTCAAGCCAAAACGGAAACGGGTGGCGAAGGGCAAGAAGCGGGTCGCGAAGGGCAAGAAGCGAGCGGTGAAGCCGAAGCGAAAGGTGAAAGCTCCCGCCAGGAGGAAGCCGACCCCGGAGATGGGGAGGCCCTTCCAGGAGCCCGAACCCGTGGGAGTGGTTTTCCCGCCGCCCCTTGGCCTAGATTAAGGGCGAGGACATGTAACTCGTTATCCGTCTCCGGTCCCTCGTGGAGGGGGCCCGGGTGGCGACGGAGTTCTTCTCTGGTGCCGGCCCCAGTTCGGTCCATCCGAAGAGGGCTGGACCCTTCTGTCTCTCCGGGTGGCACTCCCGGGTCTTTCCGTCTCGGAAGGCTTCCGAGATCTTCCCTGTCTCTTCCTGGGTCTTGACCGACTCCCGCTTCCTCCTTGGGAGAGTTCCCACCCCTGTGCTAGAGTGTGGCTTCTGCGATGACGCGGGGTCGGAGGAGTTGTGAGTTCGAAATTTCTCGATCTCACCGGACCGGAGCGGCGGACGGTGACCGCCGGGGTGATGGTCGGGGTCTTTCTCGGGGCGATGGAGTCCACCGTCGTGGCCACGGCGATGCCGACCGTCGTGGCCGGCCTGGGCGGCCTCGAGGTGTATAGCTGGGTCTTTTCAAGTTACCTGCTCACGTCCACCGTCACCGTCCCCCTGTGGGGGAAGCTCTCTGATCTCTACGGCCGCCGCCCCTTCTATCTCCTCGGCATCGCGCTGTTCTTGCTGGGGTCCGTCGCCTGCGGTTTTTCGCGCACCATGACGCAACTCATTCTCTTTCGGGGAGTGCAGGGTCTCGGGGCCGGTGCCATTCTTGCCCTGGGGCTCACCATCGTCGGCGACATCTACCCCTTCGAGGCGCGCGCCCGGCTGCAGGGCTTCCTCAGCGGCGTCTGGGGGGTGGCCAGCATCGCGGGCCCCTTCCTTGGGGGACTCCTTACGGATCACCTCTCGTGGCGGTGGGTATTTTTTGTCAACGTCCCGGTCGGGCTTGTCGCCTCCTTCATGGTTGGCCGGTCTCTCCGAGAACCGGAGCGCGAGCGGTCGGGGTCGGTGGCGGTCGATTTCCTTGGCGGCGCAGTCCTGATCGTCGCCCTGGTCCTCTTCCTTCTGGGCGTCATGGGGGCCGGCTGGAGGGGTCAGGGGCGCCTCGGCCTGGTGGCTATTGCGCTTGTCGGCTTGATCGTTTTTGGGCGGATCGAGCGCCGCGCGGAGGACCCCCTGATCCCCCTGCGTCTCTTCGAGAACCGGATCTTCCTCGCCTCCTTCGTGACCGGCCTCATGGCCGGGATGGCGATGTTTGGGGCCATCTCCTTTGTTCCGCTCTTTGTGCAGGCGATCCTCGGGACCGATGCGACGGCGGCGGGGAGCGTGCTGACCCCGTTTATGCTCGCCTGGGTCTTGTGCTCGGTCCTAGGTGCTCGCCTCCTTCTCCGCTACAGGGTGAGAGCGATCGTCGTCACCGGCGGCGCGGCCCTCAGCGTGGGGTTTCTCTTCCTTGCACGGCTCGGGATAGCGAGTACCAGGCCAGAGGTCATGGCGGGGATGACGCTGGGGGGGGCGGGGATGGGGTTGATGATGGCCCCCCTCCTGATTGCCGTCCAGAACACGGTCCCGAGAAGCCAGTTGGGAGTCGCCACCTCCGTCACGATGTTCTCGCGGACCCTCGGGGGAGCCATCGGGGTCAGCCTCCTTGGGGCCGTCATGGCCCGAATCCTGCGGGGAGAGCTTCGCGGTCTGACCGCCCTGGCGGCCGACATGAAACTCGAGACCTTCGTGCAGAATCCGGAGGTTCTCCTGCAACCGGCTGTGCGGGCAGGCTTGCCCGCGCACCTGCTCATCGGGCTCCGGGGGGCGTTGGCCAGCGCCCTCCATGGGGCCTTCGTGGCGGGATTTTTTCTGGCTCTGCTGGCGCTGCTCGCTGCCTTCCTCCTCCCGGACGGTCTTGCCCGGGACCACGCCCTTTCGGAGGGGACGGCGATGTCGCAAGGGAATTGACAGCAGTGAAGACGGTTTTCGGTGGTGTTGAGGCCCTCCGGTGGCGGGAGGAGGGATTGGTGGTCGCGGTCGTGGACCGGGTCTGCTGCGTTCACGGTGGTCAGCTTCGCGAGGTCACCCGTCGGAGCAGCCTCATCCTCACCCTCTGTTTCCACGAGGGGCGCGTGTACGATGGTGGTCGGTACGGCCAGATTTATGACACCGTAGCGGACGCCAAGGTTGCCGACCGGGGAGACTGGGTGCTGAGTCTCTGTTCGCACCGGGGGGTCCTCTACGATGCCGGGAGCTATCAGCGGATCTATGAAACGTTGACCGGGCGCGAGGTCGCGGCGCGCCCGGGGACGGTTCATGCATTGTGCTCGTTCGGCGAGGCTCTCTACGATGGAGGGAGTTACGGCAGCATCTATGAAACCGTGGCCGGAAAGGAGATTGGCAGGCGCGAAGAGGAGGTCCTGGCCCTGGCCGCGCACGAGGACGCCCTCTTCGATGGGGGGGGCGATGGTCGGATTCATGAGACCTTGACGGGCCGAGAGCTCGTGGCCCGGGGGGGCTCGATCCTCAGCCTCTGTTCGCATGGAGGGCAGCTCCATGATGGGACTTCGGAAGGGTTGATCTGTGAAACCATCACCGATCGCAAGCTGGCGGACCGGGATTTTCCCGTCACCGCTCTCTGCTCGCACCAGGACCGCCTCTATGATGGAGGACCGTACGGGTTCATCTACGACACCCTCGAGGGTCGCATGGTCGTGGGGGGTATCAAGGCGGTGACGGCGATGGTCAGCGTGCCTCCCGATGTGTTCCGGGCCCTCTGGGTCCGTGCCCAAGAGGGGTGACCGACGACCGATACCAGAAAACCGATCACCGACGACCGATGACCGACGACCGGAGAGACCGTGTTGGTTCCGACGGTCATCGGTTTACTGTCATCGGTCACCGGAGGACGGTCATCGGACGTCTGTCAACGGTGATCGAGCCATGAGTTCATCAGTGGACGAGCGCAGGCGGCATCGCCGATATTCCTATGATGGCCGCGTGGTGTACCGGCGGCTCGGCCCGGCTACGCCCGGCCGGATTCGCAACCTCAGCGAAGGGGGCCTGCTGGTCGAGCTTGCGGAGCGTTTCCCCCCTGGGACGCAGCTGAGTCTCGACCTCTCGCTGGGCGACCGCTCCATCCACGCTGAGGTCGAAGTCGCCTGGTCCACGGACCCTGGCGACGGTGCGGTGACCTCATACCCCCATGGGGTGAAGTTCATCCGGCTCGAGCTTCAGGATCGCCTGAGCCTGGCGGTCTTCATCGCCAAGGTGTACGGCGGATAATTCGATCACCGACTACCGACAACCGATCACCGTGTGGGGTATTGGGTCTTGGGTGCCGCGACGCGCCTGCCTCGCATCCCTTGACGCGATCGCGCCAACCATGGTATAGAGGTGTTAGCGATCGGGCGACATCGGGCCTTTCGATGAAGGCCGAGTAGTGGGAGCGAGGTGAAACCGTGGCACAGTTCGAAGAGAAAGAGCCGTTTCATCGTGTCGGGGTGAAAGACGCTCAGGCGTTGATCGAAGAGGGCTACAAGGTCATCGACGTCCGAGAGCCCTTTGAATGGGTCCAGGGCCGAATTCCCAACGCAACGCACATACCGCTCAACACGCTGCTGGCACGGGCCCAGGAGCTGCTCACCGAGGACAATCTCATCTTTGTTTGCGCCGAGGGAGTGCGAAGCGCGGTGGCCTGCGAGGTTGCTGCTGCGGTCGGGCGCACCAATCTGTACAACCTGGAAGGTGGAACGGTCGCCTGGGCTCGGGCGGGCAATCCGCTGGAGCGATAGCCCTCGGCATTCGGGCTTCTTCCCACGCTCATCTCTCCTTGAGAGGACCGTTATCCGTCCGCTCGATCCACCGTAAGGAGACCGATATGGAGCTTCACGATATTCTCATCCTCGGCGCGGGCCCGGCCGGCTATACCGCTGCCCTCTATGCGGCGCGGGCGAACCTGAAGCCGCTCCTCATCACCGGGGCCCAACCGGGAGGGCAACTGACGACGACCACCATGGTGGAGAACTATCCCGCATTCCCGGATGGGATCATGGGGCCAGAGCTCATGGAGCTCATGCGGAAGCAGGCGGAGCGCTTCGCGACTCGGATCGTCCATCGGGCGGCGACCAAGGTGAACCTCGGGGCACGACCCTTCACCGTCGAGGCCGAGGGAGAGCGCTTTCGCTGCCGCGTCCTCATCATCGCCACCGGTGCCTCCCCGAACCTGCTGGGCCTCAAGGCGGAGCAGCAGCTCATGGGGCGTGGCGTCTCGACCTGCGCCACCTGTGACGGCTATTTCTTCAAGGACCAGGCGGTGGCGGTTGTCGGGGGCGGGGATGCCGCCATGGAAGAGGCGCTGTATCTCTCCAAGCTCTGCAGTACGGTGACGGTGATCCACCGACGTGATAAGCTCCGGGCCTCCAAGATCATGCAGGACCGGGCCTTCGCGAATCCCAAGATCGCCTTTCAGTGGGAGCGCGCGGTCGAGGACATCCTCGGGGATGAGGCGAACGGGGTCAGGGGCATCCGTCTCAGACACGTGAAGAACGAAGAGCGAACCGAGATCGAATGTAACGGAGTCTTCATCGCCATCGGGCATAGCCCCAACACCGCCCTGTTCACAGGGCAGCTCCGCATGGATGCACGGGGCTACATCGTCACGGAGGGCGGGACCAGGACGAGCGTTCCTGGGGTCTTTGCCTGCGGGGATGTCCAGGATCATGTGTATCGTCAGGCAGTGACCGCCGCGGGAAGTGGGTGTATGGCTGCCATGGATGCCGAGCGATTTCTCGAGACCGAAGGGGGCTAGAACAGCTGTCGGCAGTCCGCTGTCGGCTGTCAGCAATGGGGAGCGAGAACTGTCGGGCTCGGACCGTTAAGTTCAGGGCGTGGTACTCATGACGGGATCGCTGCCGGCTTTTGGTGTTTTGCTGACTGCTGACTGCCGATGGCTGACAGCTCCCCAGGGGGGCACCGATGGCGACGCTCCTCCAGCTCGTCCTGGACGGGCCAGATCGGGGGGGTTCCCTGGAGATGGCGCGTCAGTTGGCTGACCTGGTGGACGCCTTTGAGCTTGGTCCCCGGCTGCTCCAGGCCGAGGGCCCGGCATTCGTGAACGTGCTGAGGGGCACGGTCCCGGACCGGCCGGTGGCATGCTGGGCCGAGACCGAGGCGGACGCCCAGGCGCTCCTCGAGGTTGGGGTCGAGGGGCTCACCGTCCCGGCCTCTCTGTCGGACGAGGCCCTCTCGGCAATCGTCTTCGGGTGCCGGCAGGCCGGACGGCGTATGCTGCTTGATTGCAGCAGCCTCGCTGACCCAGCGGCAGCGCAGGCGCGCTTCAGGAGGCTCAAGCCGGATCTTGTGAAGATCCCGGTCATGGTCAACCTCCGGGAGGTCATGGCCGGGCTGAGGGACCTGGAAATCCCTGTGGCTTTCAGCGCTGGCTGGAGTGTCGCCCAAGTCCCGTGGCTCCTCCTCTACCGGCCGGTCGCTCTGATCGCCGGGGCGGTAGTGACCGCTGTTCCCGAGCCGAGACGGATCGTCGAGGCCATCCGCGCAAGGATGACGGTGACCCCGACGATGAGTCACTTCTACTGATCAGCTGTCAGCTATCCGCTGTCAGCGGTCAGCACGGGACGTGAGTTCATTGCTGACGGCTGATTGCTGACTGCCGACAGCTTTTTTTCGGGTGTCCGGATGCGGTGGGTCAAGCTGGAGGACATTCAACGGTTCTCTCCCGAGAAGATGGTCAAGGCCTCTCTCTTGGAGACCGATCGCTTCTTCTTGGACCTCTATTGTTTCGAGCCGGGACAGTCCCAGAAACCGCATTCTCATGCGGACTCGGACAAGGTCTATGTCGTTTGTGAAGGCGAGGGGAGATTCCGGGTCGGGAAGGAGGAGCGTGATTTAGGTGCGGCTTCGGCGATCCTGGCCCCTGCCGGCGTGGAGCACGGGGTGGTTAACCGGGGGCCGGGCCGGCTGGTCCTGTTGGTCTTCATGGCACCGAAACCGAGGCACTGAGGTGTCTGATGACATTCCTCTTGGTCCACTATCACGAAATCGCACTGAAGGCCCGCAATCGCCCCCTCTTCGTGAACCGGCTTGTCCACAACCTGAAACGGGCCACGGCCGACCTCCCCGTGGGTCGCATCCGAAAGCTGACAGGGCGCGTCCTGCTCGAGCTTGGGGATGAGCGCTCGGCTGGACTCGTTACAGACCGGATCCGCCAGGTCTTTGGGGTGGCCAACTGCTCTGTGGCCCATCGCTCGGCCCTGAGCCTTGATGCCCTGCAGGAGACGGCCGAACGTGTCCTGACGAGACGGTCCTTTCAGACATTCCGGGTGACCGCCCGCCGGGCCTACAAGGCCTTCCCCCTCACTTCCCAGCAGCTCAACGAAGCCTTAGGCACCTTCGTCCTGAGGCGCTTTCCGACCAGGGTGGACCTGAAAAACCCCGAGCTGACCCTCTTTATCGAGATCCTGCCGACGGAGGCCTTCCTCTATCTCGAAAAGGTTCCCGGACCAGGCGGACTCCCCGTGGGGGTCGCCGGAAGGGTCCTCGCCCTGATCTCCGGCGGCATCGACTCTCCGGTGGCGGCCTATCGGATGATGCGGCGGGGATGTCTCGTGAGTTTTCTCCACTTCCACGGCGCGCCCTTCCTGGATCGGCGGACCCAGGAGAAGGTGAGGGAGATCGTCAGGCTCCTCACGCGCTTTCAATACACCTCTCGGCTCACGCTGGTTCCGTTCGGCGAGGTCCAGCAGGAGGTGGTAGTGAATGCCCCTGCGCCGTACCGAGTCCTCCTCTACCGGCGTCTGATGGCCCGGATCGCGGAGCACCTGGCGGGCCTAGAGGGGGCCAAGGCGTTAGTCACGGGTGAGAGTCTCGGGCAGGTGGCCTCCCAGACCCTCGAGAACCTTACGGTGATCGAAGAGGCGGTGAGACTTCTAGTGCTGCGCCCGCTGATCGGCATGGACAAAGAGGAGATCTCGGCGCAGGCCAGAGAAATCGGGACGTATGAGATCTCTATCCAGCCGGACCAGGACTGCTGTACTCTCTTCGTCCCGCGCCATCCGGCGACCCGCGCCACCCTGGAGGAGATCGGGAGGGCGGAACTCACCCTCGACATCGACCGCCTGGTGAAGATGAGCGTGGAGCGGGCGGAGCACGAGGAATGTGCGTTTCCGGAGGCCTCATGACCACGACCGACCTCTGCCGGAGGATCTGGAGCCTGCTCGGCGCACGTCGCCCGATGGATGGACACAGGGGGTGAAAGTATGACGAGGGCCTTAATCGTGCTGGCCGCTCTCGGGATTGGGGTCCTGCTGGCAGCCGGTGTGGTGGGGTTTCTCGCCCTCTACGGGTCGCTTCCGCTCCATGTGCACATCGCCTTGGCGATGCTGGGGGCGATCCTCTCTATCGCGGCGAATGCCGGGGTCATCATCTATCTCACCTCCCGCAAGGAGTGACGCACCCCTTCCGGGCCCCCTGGCCTCATGCCTTGTCCTCGTGTCGCTTCTGCATCCCCCGTGTTCTCCCCCGGACCCACTCCTCGAAGGGCGTCGAGTCTTTGGCGAGGGGGACGAACTCCCCATCGATGTAGCGGTGGTTGAGGACCACCGGGATCCACCGGATCCAGGCTTCCCGGTCGGAGATCATCTGGGCCCTCAACGTCCCCGTCTCCAGGTCCATCTTGAAACCGGTCGGGATCGCCGAGAGCATCTCGAAGGCCTCCTGAGAGATGGGGAGACAGTGCGTCCCGAGGGCGACATCCGAGCGCTCCCGGGAGAATCCCTGGATCGATCCGTCATCAGCGTAGTAGACGTAGGCCATCGCGACTCCGAACGAGGGGCTATCCGAGCTCCTGAGTCACGTCGATCTTGGACCGTCGCCTGACCTCGTGGATCCAGGCCACCCACAGCTGTAGCCGTTTCTCCGACAAGAGCTTTTGCGTCCAGGTCTCTTTCTCCCGTTCAAAGGCCTGGCGGGGCACGGCCTCGCGATCAAGAAGGCGAATCAGGAAGACCGACTTGCCCCCCTCGACCACGGGGCTCCACTCCCCCTTCTTCAGCCGGAGGATGGCCAGATGAAAGGCTCGGTTGTCCGGGGGCTCCGCGACGGCCGCGCCGAAGACAAAGGGGTCCGGCCGTTTCACCTTTAGGCCTGAATTTTGCAACAGAGTTTCCCAGGGCGTTCCCTGCTGGCCGACCTGGCCTTGGAGGTTCTCGAGGCGGGCCTTGTTCTCGGCTGACCGAGGGAGGCTGACGTAGGCGACGCGGACCTTCTCCTTGGCCGTGCGGAAGGCCTCCCAGGCCTCCGCCTCCGAGACCTTGGCGGACGCCTGAATGAGGGTGGCAAGCTTCTGCTGGAGGAGGCCCTGGCGAATCGCGTCTTCGTATCGCTCCGGGGTCAGGCGATTTGCCTCGAGGAGTCGGCGATACCGCTCTGGGCGGAATTTTCCCTCTTCGGCGAAGAGGGGGTTCTCCATGACGACGGCGGCGAGCTCCTCGCGGGAGACGCGCAGGCCGTGCCGCTCTGCCTCTTGGAGGAGCAGGCGGGAGGTGATGAGGCCGTCGAGGACCCGGTAGGGAAGGTTCAGCTCTCGCGCCAGATCCTCGTTCCACCGGTCGCCGTACATTTGGCGAAGCGCCTCGCGCTCCTGGTCGTAGGCCCGCTGGAACTCCAGCCGGGAGATGCGCTCCCCGTTGACGGTGGCCGCGACGGCAGCATCACGGCCGCCCCCGCGGCCGGCGGATTGCATGCCCCAGACGAGGAAGATGGTCGCGATGAAGGAGGCGATCACCAGCCACAGGGTGATGCTGAGGTACTTGATGTTGTGGCGTATGGAGCGGAGCATCAGATCTCTCCCGGAGACGCACCAGCAAAGAGGATACCCAATGGTCCGGCCGACCCGCAACACTTTTTCCATGTCCGGCGCCCCAGGGGGGAAAGCCCTTGTCTTTGCATGGGGGCTATGCTAATCATCTATCCGCACTGGGTGTG
>JAHFDE010000027.1 GCA_023249165.1 Candidatus Methylomirabilota bacterium
TCGGGATAACGCGTCAGGACGACCGGCCGTTCCCGGAGATACGGCAAGAGGAGCGGTGCCACGGCCTCATAGTACGCGATCAGATCCCCTTTGGTGTAGCCTTCATCCGGCCAGAAGATCTTCTTGGGATTCGTGATCTTGACCTCAGCGCGCGCGGCTCGCAGTGGTGTCACAGGGGCTGGGGCCACGATTTCCACCGGCACCTCGCGCCGGCACTCCTCCGGGCGCTTATCCGCTCGGAGGCCGAGGAAGGCCGGATGGCGAATCCCGCCGTCCCTCGTCCACTCCGTAAAGCGCACCTCGCAGACGAGCTTGGGCTCGACCCAGTGGTGGCCGCGGCCCGTCGGGGCTCCGACCGCAAACGGCGAGGTTGGTCGCCCGAGCGGTTGCAGCGCCTCCCAGATCATCTTCAGTCCCGTCTCATCGAATCCGGTGCCGACCTTGGAGACGTAGACGAGACGGGGCCCATCGTAGATCCCGACGTGCAGTGCCCCGAAGTAGCGTCGCCCGCCCTGAGGATCGGTGTAGCCCCCGATCACGAACTCCTGGCGGCGCTGGCACTTGACTTTGACCCACTCCCGCGACCGCGCGCCGACGTAGAGGCTTGTCACCTTCTTGGCCACGATCCCCTCGAGCCGCTCGGCTGACGCCACCTCGAAGAACGCCTCACCGTGCTCCAGGACGTGGTCGCCGTAGCGGACGGGGCCGAGGGGCGGCAGGAGAAGCCTGAGACACTCCTTCCGCTGCAAGAGCGGTAGGCGGCGCAGGTCGTGACCATCCAGCGCGAGGCAGTCGAAGAAGACCCCGATGACCGGCACGGCGGCCACCGCGCGTTCGATATCGCGAGGGATCGTGAGGCCCATTCGAGCCTGCAGGCGCTCAAAGCTCGGTTTGCCGCTGTCATCCAGGGCAACAATCTCGCCGTCGATGAGGAACCGGTCCACCGGCAAGGCCCGCAGCGCGCTGGTGAGATCCGGGTAGCGCCCCGTGATCACCTGACCGCTCCTGCCGTACAGCTCTACTGCCTCCCCCTGACGATAGGCCAGCACCCGCACGCCATCGTACTTGACCTCGAAGAGCCAGTCCTTCCCTGAAAACGGGCGCTCCGCGAGCGTCGCCAGCATGAACGGCTGACTCCGCGGCGATACATCACGCCGGGGAGCCTTGAGGGCGTGAAGTCGGGCCCGGAGCCCTCCCCGCTTGGCGGGAAGATCGCGGAGCTCCTCTACGGTGAGACCGGAGAGGACCGACTGCGGATAGCGCTCTGTGAGCTCCGCTTCGGAGGCAGTGGCATCCGCCTTCTTGAGCAGGAGCCACTCCTTCTCCTTTTTAGCCATCCGGGCGAGTGTCCACCGGCCGCGGAGTTTGAAGCCGAACAACTCGACCTCCAGCTTTCCCTTGGCGAGCTGCTCGAGGGGGTCGCCCTCCTTGACCGGTCGGTACCACCCACGATCCCAGATGATCACCGCGCCGGCGCCGTAGTTGCCCGGCGGAATGACCCCCTCAAAATTGGCGTACTCGATGGGGTGGTCCTCCACATGAACCGCCAGGCGCTTCTCCTCGGGCCGAACGGACGGGCCCTTGGGCACGGCCCAGCTCTTGAGGACCCCATCCATCTCCAGGCGCAAGTCGTAGTGGAGGTTCCGGGCCGCGTGCTTGTGGATGACGAAGAGACGCTCTCCCGCACCCCGGCCCCCGCCGAACGGCTCGGGCGTCCGCTCGGGGTCGCGCTTCTTCCGGTATGCCTCCAGTTTTGGAGTAGTTTCCTTGACCACGGCTTTGGGGCCTCCGCGGCAGTCGGGCGTGATCCGGAGCAGATGACAACGCGCCTTGAAGTATAGGGACTTTCATGGTATGGTGCAAATTCCCTTATCCCTGTGGCAGGAGGAGATACGCGATGCCGCCTCACTCGATCAGCTCGGGCACGATTTCCTTTGGGCTGGTTTCGATCCCGGTCAAGTTTTACACTGCCGCCTCCTCGGGGGGCGCGTCCTTCAATCTGCTGCACGCCAAGTGCGGTAGCCGGATCAAGCAACAGACGTTCTGCCCGGTCTGCAACGAAACGGTGGATCGGAGCGGCCTCGTCAAAGGCTATGAGTTTGCCAAGGAGCAGTACGTCCGGTTCACGGACGAGGAGCTGAAGTCCTTGGAGGGCGAGGCCTCGAAGGTCATCGACATCGCCGAGTTCGTGCCGCTTCCCAAGGTGGATCCGATCTATTTTGAGAAGACCTACTACCTCGGCCCCGACAAGGGGGGTGAAAAGGCGTACCGGTTGCTGGCCGACGCCATGGCCAAGACCGATCGGGTCGCCCTCGCCAAGTTCGTCATGCGCGGCAAGGAGAGCCTGGTGCTGATCAGGCCGGCCCAGGACGGCCTCATGCTCCACACGATGTACTTCGCCGACGAGGTGCGAGACTTCAGCGAAATCGAGAAGGGGCAATCAGCCAAGATCAAGGAGGGCGAGCTGGAGCTGGCCCTGAGACTCGTGGCCGAGCTGTCCAACGGCGACTTCAAGCCCGAGCAGTATCAGGACGAATACCGGCTGCGCGTCCTGGATCTCGTGAACCTGAAGGTCGAGGGCAAGGAAGTGACTGCGGTCGGGCCCCAGGTCCAGCGCGCCCAGGTGATCGACCTGATGGAGGCGCTCAAGGAGAGCCTCGCGAAGCGGGTCCCGCAGGAGAAGAAGCCGGCCGTGAAGGCCAGAAGCGCCGAGGCGACGCCGGGGAAGCTAGAGAAAAAGGCCCAGGCTGTCAAGAAGTGACGCACTTTACCACCCGCGATGCGACGAAGATCCTCGACCTGCCAGAGCAGCAGATACGGTCGTGCGTCCGCGCGGGTTTCCTCTCGCCGATCCGGGGTCCCGGGCGGCGGTTCCAGTTCACCTTCCAAGATCTCCTGCTCCTGAAGACCACCAAGGGCCTCCTCGACTCCCGCGTCCCCCTGAAGCGGATTCGGAGAATGTTGGCCTCCCTCAAGCGCCAGCTCCCGGATGACCAACACCTGACGAGCCTGACGATCTATGCCGACGGCAGCCGGATCGTTGCCTGGGACGGAGCCGCGCGCTGGCAGCCGGACTCGGGACAGTTCCTCTTCAACTTCGAGGTCCAGGCCGTCGCCAAGCAGGTGGCGTTGCCGCTGCCGCCAGCAACAGCCCCAACGCCCGCCCTCACGGCCAAGGAGTGGTTCCATCTCGCCGCGGAGCTGGAGGGATCCTCACCGGAGGAGGCGCAGGGGGCCTACCACCAGGCCTTGGAGCTGGACCCCACTCTGTCCGATGCCCATGTAAATCTCGGTTGCCTCTACCAGGCGGCGAAGAAGCCCGTTCAGGCCGAGGCGCACTACCGGGCTGCCATCGAGCACGCGCCCGCCGATCCGATTCCCCACTTCAACCTCGCCGTGCTCCTCGACGATCTGGGGCGCGCCGACGAAGCGATCCGGGCCTATCGCCAGGCGATCGGTTGCGACCCTGACTTCGCCGACGCCCACTACAACCTCGGCCTCCTCTGTGAGGGGCTCGGCAGGAAATCCGAGGCGATCGGACACCTTCGCAAGGCCCGGGCGCTCTACGGCCGGTCCGGCTCCGGTCGGTAGAACGGTCATCTTTTTCGATATGGGCTCGCTGCGTTATCGCGACGACCCCAATTTCCTTCCTCGTCGTGATCACGGCGAGGCAATCGGCCCAAAGGCGAACGGGAGGAGCTGCTTGGCCTGGTTGAACTGCTTCTGGAGGGCATTCCGGTCTTTCGCGCATAGATCGACAAGCGCGTAGCGGAAGCTATAATCATCCTGGAGTTCATCCGAAAGTTTCTCCCCTTCCTTGACCAGGACCTCGATGAACGCCTCCGGGAAGCGCTGGGCGAAGCGCTCGAGGTCCTCCGGACCGGGCACCCGCGTGACGACCCCATTCTCGAATCGCCGCAGGACGAAACTCGCCGCGACCATGCCGCGGCTCCTCCCCGGGGCCCAGGTCTGCCGCCCGTCCGGATTCCTTCCCAGGGCCAGATCCAACTGCATCGCATACAGGTCTATACCGTCCACCATCCGATAGAGCGGCGCGAACTGCGACGCCATCCGCCCATTGATCTCGACGAGGCGGATCGCATCGTCCTCCGGCCTATAGAAGAACTCCACATTGAAGAAGGTCCGGTCGAGGCCGATGCGCTGGATGCAGCGCTCGGCGATCCGCGCCATCCGCTCCTGGACGCCGGCCGGGATCCGTGACGGGTATTCAAAGCGCTGAAAGCTCACGCCGTTCGTGGTGAAAAAGGAATCCACGACGCCCAGCGGCACCACGTGCCCCTCATACACATAGCCATCAAAAGTCACCTGATGGCCCGAGAGGAGCTCTTCGACGAGGAGGAAGGAGCCGGGAATTTCACGAAACCGTTTGTCGAGGCGGGATGCCCCGACGAACCCGTTGAACATCTCGGCGATCCCCGGAAGGCGAAGACGGGCCTCTTCAACCGTGCGGGAGAGGTCGGCCAACGTGTTGATGCGGCGCGCCAGGATGGACAGGTAGGACTTGACCGGCTTGACAAAGACCGGCAGGGCCATCGGGATGTCCGAGGGGTGTAAACTGCGCGACGGATCGAGGAGATGGAATTGCGGGATCGCGTCGGGGGCCGCCTCTCGCTGGTGCAGGCGCGAGTAGTACTTGTGCTGGCAGAGAAAGAGGGACTCGAACGAGGGTGAGGGGAGTCCGATGGCCTCGGCGATGAGCGCCGCCATGAGGCAGGCGGGGAAGTCATCGATGCCCACGACCGCGCGGTAGGTACTCCGCCGGCCCTCGATCGCGCGGATGGTCTCGTTCAGGAACTGCAACCCGTCGAAGCCCGGCTCGTGGGTTTCTTCGTCGGTCCCCCAGAATTCCAGGTCGTGAGTCTTTCGGATCTCGGGGCGTGAGAAATGCGCCCGGTCCCGGGGTGTGGGGCAGACGGCGAGGATGCGCTCTCTCGCGTCGGTCATGCGGAGACCTGGGATGCCTCGTCCACGATCACTGGGGGCCCGCGACCAGCTTGGACAAGGCCGCCTCCGCTTGGGGGCTCAGGGACAGCCACTGGAGGTCGTGGCTGTAGTGTCCGTCCTTCGGATGGGGCGCCGTCCCCACGACCTCTGCCTGTGCTCGAAAGGTCATCTCCCCGATCCTCATGAGGATGGCGAGGTGAGTGGAGATGGGGAACTGCTCGGGGAGCCAGACCTGCGCGCCGCCCCCGCTCACGTTCCTGATCTCGCCGGCCACGTGCCCAGGGAGCGGTTTGGAGGGCCAGGTGTCCGAGGAAGTTTTCAGGAGATAGCACTCCACGGGCAACGTGACGGAGGTACCGAGTTCGGAGCGGGTGTTGGGCATGGCTGCCTGGAGGTCTCCGAGGCACAGGGTGGGCGGCTCGGTGGGCTGCATGGTGACGACCCTGGGGCGGGAGGGTGGAGCCGCCAGCCCCTCCTTGACGAGTCGGTCGTGAGACTGCTGAAGGACACGGCACAGGTCCGGAAGGACGCGAATGGGCACCACGATTGCTTCCGGGTCCGGGACGGGCATCCCGCCATGGTGCGCCGAGCGGGTGTAGACCCGCAGCTCGAGGCAGAGTTCACCCCGAACCTCGCGGAGCGTGAGGCGGATCTCCTCGGAATCATTCCGGCTGACCCGGCCGAGATCCTTGTTCATGGCCCGCACTCCTGATGGAAAGGACGGGCGGGCGCTCGAGGGAAGACGCGGGAGAGGTTTTCCAGGATGGGCGAGCGGGGGCATTTATCTAGTGTTCCTCACGCATCAGATCGTGGATGCCAGGACGCCATGCCGCTGGTATCTGGACCGCGTCACTTCCCCCGCGGTTCCGCCTGGTGATTTATTTTGCAACGGATGTGCCAATAGGCGCGAGAGGCCTATTTACGCAGGATTAAGAGCCAGGTCCACCCCCGGTGTAAGGTCCTACACGCGCCCGTCCTGAAAGCGCCACCCCTGAGAGCCGGGTGCTCCGCCACCCCCAGGGAAAGCGTCCGTTCTTGGTACTAGAGAGACGGAAAGGGGCGGGCCGGGCTTCATTGACACACTCCGGTCCGTGTGTTAAGGTCTGCCAGCACTCGGTCCTTCAACACGGTCTCATCAACATCGCGGCCGGCAGAGGGGCCGGGGATCCTTGTGAGGAAATTCCGTGGAGCGTGAGTCCTCCCGAATCGAGACCCTGTACCTCAACGCCCATCCCACCTCCTATAAGCTGTTCCAGCGGGCGCGCCAGCTCATCCCCGGCGGCATCACCCATGACATCCGATACCTCACCCCCTTCCCGCTGTACATCGAGCGGGCCACAGGGACGCGGAAATGGGCGGTGGACGGTCAGGAGCTGGTCGACTACTGGATGGGACATGGGTCCCTCTTCCTCGGGCATCTGCACCCCGAGGTCACGCGGGCCGTCAGGGCGCAGCTCGAGAAGGGAACGCATCCCGGGGCGTGCCATCCTTTAGAGGTCCGCTGGGCCGAGTTGGTGCATGGGATGGTCCCGTCGGCAGAGCGGGTCCGGTTTACCGGCTCTGGGACCGAATCGACGCAGCTCGCGCTTCGTCTCGCCCGGGCGTCCTCGGGAAAAGATAAGGTTCTAAAGTTCGAAGGCCACTTCCACGGCTGGCACGACTATGCCACGGTCGGGGTCAGGCCTCCGTACCAGGTTCCCGTGTCTCGGGGGGTTCCGGAAGAGGCCGCGGGGCAGATCCTCCTCTGCCCTCCCAACGACATTGGCGCCTTCGAGAAGCTTCTCGATGACGAGGTCGGGGGGGTGATCCTCGAGCCGGCGGGGGGAACCTCTGGGACCATTCCAACGGATCCGGTGTTCCTGCAGCAGCTCAGGGAGATGACCCGGAAAAGAGGGGTGCCCCTGATCTTTGACGAGGTCATCTCGGGCTTCCGTCATGCGCCGGGGGGTGCCCAGGAGTATTACGGGGTGACGCCGGATCTCACGGCGCTGGCAAAGATCGTCGCGGGCGGCATGCCGGGAGGTGCGGTCGTCGGCCGGGCCGAGATCATGGACCTGATCGCCTTTCGGGGGGACCGTGAGTGGGACCGCCACGACCGGGTGGCCCACGCAGGGACCTTCAACGCAAATCCCGTGGCGGCCGCCGCAGGCATCGCTACCTTGGAGCGGATCGGCAATGGGGAGGCGCAGCGGCGTGCCAACCGGATGGGCGAGCGGTTGCGGGAGGGGATGAACGAGGCGATCGTCAGGACCGGCGCCGATCTCCTCGTCTACGGCGAGGGCTCGGTCTGTAATTATTTCGTCGGCCCCTCCCGGGTCGGCCTCAGGGCAGGCGAGATCTCCTCGCGGACGGACCATCGGGCTCTCCAGGCCACTAACGTGAAGTCCCACCATAGGCTGCGCCTGGCCATGATCCTCAACGGGGTGGACATCCCCCCGTTTCACGGCTGGATCTCGTCCGTCCACACGGAAGACGATATCGCGTTCTCGGTTCAGGCCTTTGAAAAAGCCCTGCGGATGCTTCAGGCGGAAGGCCTCGCGTAGATCCTTGCCGACTCCTCTTCACCTCGCTCCCTGCCCAGAGCTGCCCACACGCCCGGATGCGTGCTGCAGCACCGGGGGTTTTCGCGTTGCCTCGGACCAAGCGCTCTGATAGCATGGCCAAAAGTGGGGAATGCCGATGGTCACCTTTCTCACGGGGGCCACGGGCTTTATCGGTGGCGCCATCCTCAATCGTCTCCTCCGGGAAGGGAAACGGGTCCTGACGCTGGTGCGCAGCGAGGAAGCCGCGTGTCAGCTCGCGGCCAAGGGGGCACATCCGGTCCTCGGAGATCTGCAGAGCCCTGTCACCTATACGGAGGCGTTACGGCAGTCCGATGTCGTGATCCACGCCGCCGGGATGAACGCCTTCTGTCTGGCCGACCCCCGGCCCCTCTATGAGGTGAACGTGGATGGAACCCGGGCCCTCCTGCAGACGGCAGGGGAGGCAGGGGTCAAGCGTATCGTGTACACGAGCTCTGCCGTGACGATCGGTGAGCCGTACGGCCAGGTGGCGCACGAAGAGACACCGCATCGGGGCACCTTCCTGTCCCATTACGAGCGGTCGAAGTATGAGGCCGAGCAGGTCGCCCTGGCCCTCGCGCGCCAGGGACTCCCGGTTGTGGTCCTGAACCCCTCCTCCGTCCAGGGACCGGGTCGGCTCCACGGAACCGCGCGGATCTTTCTCGATTATCTCAACGGGCGGTTGCCCCTCGTCTGCGGCGACTGGTTCAGCTTCGTCTATATTGATGACTGTGTCGAGGCACATCTCAACGCGGCACAGATGGGGCGGGTCGGGGAGCGGTATCTGCTGAGTGGCGCATCGGTGACGAGGCGTGAGCTGCTCGAGACCTTGGAAGAGGTGACCGGCGTCCACCGGCAACTCTGGCAGGTGGGTCCCAGGCTTGCCCTGATCCTCGGGACGGGGATGGAGTGGGGTGGCCGCCTCAGCGGACGCCGGCCCAGGTTCTGCGCCGAACTCATCCGCACCATTCTGCACGGGAGCAGGTACGACAGCGCCAAGGCGGAACGGGAGCTCCAACTCTCCTTTACCCCGTTGCGAGCGATGGTGTTCCAGACCGTCGTGTGGTATGCGCGGGCCGGCCATGTGAAGCACTCGCTCCCGCGTCTCGCCTCAGAGGGAAAATAGGCATGCCCGATCTTCAGGCTCTCACTCTCGTCTGTATCGCGTACCTGGTCGGCTCGATCCCGTTCGGGCTCTTGGTCTCGTGGGCGTTGGCGCGGGTGGACATCCGAAGGCACGGAAGCGGGAATATCGGAACGGCCAACGTCCTCCGGATCGTGGGCAAGTGGGCGGCGACCCTCACCCTGCTCGGGGATCTGCTGAAGGGGTTTCTCCCCGTTGTGGCCGCCCTCTCTCTGGGAGCATCAGAGCTCTGGGTGGCCGGCGTCGGGCTCGCAGCGGTGCTGGGCCACAACTGGTCGGTTTATCTCCGGTTCGCCGGCGGCAAGGGCGTGGCCACCAGCTTTGGAGCCCTCCTCGCCATGACGCCGCTTCCCGCCCTCTTGGGACTCCTCACCTGGACGGCGGTCGTCCTCATCTTCCGCTACACCTCTCTGGCGGCGTTGATCGCCAGCGTCTGCATCCCGCCCGTCATCCTCTTCTTCACCGGCGCCGGTCCGTATCTTGCCTTCTCCCTCCTGGCCGCCCTCCTCATCTTTGTCCGCCACCGGGACAACATCAAGCGGCTCTGGGCAGGGACGGAGCATCGGGTGGGCCAGCGGGTGCGTGTAAGCTGACCGCGCGATCATGCGTCGGCGGCCGCCCGCCGCGCTCGTTGGATAACAATTCAGAGGATCCGAAAGACCGGGAGGGCATATTCCGGGTCAAATGGCCCCCTGGTCGAGGAGGCGCTTGGTCCACAGGAGGCCGATGAGGCTTTGCGCGTCCACGATCCGGTTCGTCAGGGCCATCCGATAGGCTCGACGGAAGGAGAGGCGGACCGGCTCGACGAATTCACCGGCCGTGGGACCCGGGCGCTTCACCGCCGTCAGCCCCGTGGCGAGGAAGATGTGGATACATCCGGTGGAAAATCCGGTGGCGTGGTAGGCCACGCAGAGCTTCTTGAGGCGCTTCGGGCGCATGCCGGTCTCCTCGGCGCATTCACGCCGGGCCGTCCGCACGGGGGATTCTCCCGGGTCGATGACCCCGGCCGGCAGTTCGTACAGGACCCGCCCGAGCGCAGGCCGGTACTGCCGCACCAGATAGATGTTTCCGGCGTCATCGAGGGGGACCACGGCTACCGCATCGGGCGGCCGGACGATATCGCGGGTGGCGGTCGTCCCGTCAGGCAGACGGACGACATACAGGTGCGTCGTGAGGTAGTTGCCCGCATAGACCACCCGTCGCTCGAGGACCTTTTCTTGAAGTCGCATTGTGGCCTCCCGTGGTTGTGAGGATCATCCGATTGTACCCGAGCGGCGCTACTCACGCTATCCAGATCGTGGGTTCACCGAGGATGAATGAGCGGCAAGGATGGAGGTGAACGGCAAGGAGGTTCATGCATGCGACACCCATACTGGAAGGTCTTGGGACTGATCGTGTTCGTCGCGCTGTTGAGCCTGCGGTGCGCGGGGCCGACGAGCCTCCCTCCCCTCGAGAGGCTCCCTGAGGTCGAAGTGGAAGGGGCGAGCCCGCTAATCGTGAAGGTGACCAACATGGAGAGGCGTCCATTGCGCACCGACGAACTGCCGCCCCCGAGCAGGGCGGGCTTCTCTTGGGAGTACCGGGTCAGGATCGCCAATCCGATCGATATCGGATTTCGTCTGGACCGCCTGCGGCTCACGGTCCAGAACCTGTGGGGAAAGAGCTGGCCCGGAGATCAACCCCTGAATCTCAGGGTGAAGGAGGGGGGCCAGGAGGAGGTGGTGGTTCAGGCGCGATTGGCCTCTTCCAGTCCGGAGGATACGCCGAACCTTACGGGGATCGAGACCTTGACGTTCCTCGGGCAGCGTGACGATGGGCAACCGATCAGTTTCACCGTCCGCGTCCCGCTCAACTAAAACCAGATGTCAGCAGTCCGCAGTCAGCTGTCAGCATGATTGGCGCCCTAGGATCGGCCATGAAATCCGGAGAAATATGGTAGGCGACCCTAATCCGTTCTTCTTGCTGACTGCTGATAGCCGATTGCTGACTGCCTTATTTCGAGAGGCGCGCCTGGACCCCGGCAAGATCCTCGATGAGGGTGATGACGGCCGAGTGGTCCAGGCCTCCCCGACCCTTGGACCTCAGGGCCGCGAAGAGTTCCTGGACGATGGCGGTGGTGGGGAGGGGAACCTGCAGCGCCCGGGCCGCCTCCATGATGAGGCCGAGATCCTTGTAATGGAGATCGATCTTGAATCCCGGCTGGAAATTCCCCTTGATGATCTGGGGACCCTTCATCTCCAGGCATCGGCTGCCCGCCATGCCGCCCCCTAAGGCCTGGATGAGACGTTCGGGGTCGAGCCCCGCCTTGGCCGCAAGCGTTAGGGCCTCACCGATGGCCGTCAGGTTGATCGCGACGATCACCTGATTGGCCAGCTTCGTGAATCCCCCGGCTCCCGCAGATCCCATGTACGTGATCGTCTTGCCCATGGCCTGCAAGACGGGACGGACCGCCTCAAAAACCTCCTGATCCCCACCGACCATGATCGAAAGGATCCCCTCGATGGCCCCCTTCTCCCCCCCGCTGACCGGAGCATCCAGGGCCTTGACCCCCTTTTTTTTCGCCTCCTGGTAGATCTTCTGCGAGACCAGGGGGGAGATCGTGCTCATATCGATCAGGATCGTGCCCGACGTGGCACCCTCAAGAATGCCATTCGGCCCGAGAACAACCGCCTCGACATCGGGCGAGTTCGGCAGCATCGTGATGATCACCTGGGAAGCGGCCGCCACGTCCTTGGGCGAGGAACCCAGAGCCGCTCCCGCGCGTTTCATCTCCTCCATCGCGGGGCGCGAGCGGTTGTAGACGGTGAGACCGTGCCCCGCCTTCAGGAGATTCCGCACCATGGGCTTTCCCATGATGCCGAGTCCTATGAAGCCAATCTTCTTCGCCATGACTGTTGCCCCCCGTTCATGGTTGAGGGTTCAGGGTTCGTGGTCTGCGTCGGAGAGGAGAGTTCGGAATCACGAAGCTTGAACCATGAACGATGAACCCTGAACTCTGAACTAGCGAAGTGTGAGGACCTCGGGATTGACCAGATTGGGCGGTCGATGGCCGCTGACGGCGGCCACACAGTTCTCCGCGGCCATACAGGCCATTCGTGCCCGGGTCTCCATAGAGGCGCTGGCGATGTGAGGGGCCAGGACCACGTTCTGCAGGCGGAGGAGTCCCCGCAGGACCTTGGGTTCCCGCTCAAAAACATCGAGGCCCGCGGCGGCGATAGTCTTCTTTTTCAGGGCGTGGAGCAGGGCCTTTTCCTCCACGATCGGGCCCCGGGCCACGTTGATGAGGATGGCCGTCTCTTTCATTGCCTTCAGCTCTTTCGGGCCGATGTAGTGCCGCGTCTCGGGCGTCAGGGGGAGCACCAGCACGAGGAAGTCCGATTCCTTGAGGAGGGTCATCTTGTCCATGTAGGTCGCGTTCAGCTCCCGTTCCTTGGCCTCGTTCCGGTAGCGCTGGGTGTACCGGATCCGCATGTTGAACCCCCGGGCCCGCCGCGCCACCGCCGACCCGATCCGCCCGAGGCCGCAAATGCCCAACGTCTTGCCGTACAGGTCCCGCCCGAGAAACCCCGTGAGCATCCATTCTTTCCACTTCCCGGCCCGGACGAACCGGTCGGCTTCCACCACCCGCCGGGCCGTGGCCAAAAGGAGGGCCCAGGCAAATTCGGCGGTGGTCTCGGTGAGGACACCCGGGGTGTTGGTGACCATGATGCCGTGTCGCGTCGCCGCCTGCACGTCGATGTTATCGAGCCCGGCGGCCACGTTGCTGACGACCTTCAGATGGGGGCTTTTGCGGAGCACCTCGGCGTCGATGGTGTCGGTCAGAAGGCAGATCATCCCTGCCTTCCCCTTCAGGCGCCGGATGAGCTGCTTCTTCGCGTATCGGACGTCGCGCCGGTTCAGGTCCACGTTGCACTGTGTGAGGGCGATATCGAGAGCGGGCTGCGGCAGCATCCGGGTGATGAGCACCTTCGGCTTCACGGGGAGCCCCCCTTTTCGGATGGTGAAAACGGGGCCTGATTCCGGGCGCCCACACTGTAAAAGCTGGTCCTGCGCTTGTCAAGGCATTTGGGCCGGGCACGGGCGCCTTCGCCGTTGACAGGCCTCACGCCGGGTGGTAGAAACGGGCGCGTGGCGCGGAGCTTTCATGGGGATGACAGGAGGGGAAACATGGCACCGAAGGTCGGGTCAAGCTACACCATCAAGCGGCGGGTGGAGCCGGAACACTCGGCGGACAGGCATGGAAATCCCGGGATCGATGTCTTTACCACCCCCCTGCTCTGCGAATGGAGCGAGGAGGCGGCGGTTCTCGCGGTCCAGGATCAACTGGATCCAGGGATGATCACCCTCGGGACACGCATCGACCTGAAACATCTCGTGGCGACTCCGATCGGGATGATGGTCCGGGTGACGGCCACCTTGAAGGAGATCGATGGGCGGAAGCTGAGCTTCGCCGTCGAGGCCTACGACGAAAGGGAAAAGATCAGCGAGTGCGCCCACGAGCGCTTCATCGTCACGAAGAGCCGCTTCCTGGAGAAGGTCGCCGAAAAGGCGAAGGGGTAGGGCAGGACGGCGTGGCCCCTGCGGATGCCGGGCGGCAAGCCGGGGCGTGAGGGCGGATTCTCGATCGCGCGACGATGCTGACGATCGACGGATCTTACGGGGAAGGGGGAGGGCAGATCCTCCGAACTGCCCTGGCCCTGAGTGCCGTGCTGGACCGGCCGGTGCTGATCGATAAGATCCGCGCTGGACGGAGAAACCCGGGACTTCAGGCCCAGCACCTGGCTGGCGTCAAGGCATTGGCCGAGATCACCAGGGCTGAGGTCGAGGGGGCGACGACCGGGTCGATCTCGCTCCGATTCGTCCCCACGCAGATTGCTCACGGAGCCTATCGGTGGGATGTGGGCACCGCCGGCGCCATCTCCCTCGTGCTGCAGGCGATCCTGGTCCCGCTGGCCTTCGCGTCCGCTGCTTCGCATATTGCCATCACCGGCGGGACACACGTCCCGTGGAGCCCTCCATTTCCCTACGTCGAACAGATCCTCCTTCCGACGCTTCAAGGCATGGGCCTTCGGGTGTCGCTCAGACTCGAACGGTGGGGGTTCTACCCGAAGGGGGGAGGGATGGTCGAGGGAACGATCGAGGCCTCGAATCTTCAGCCACTGACTCTCACCCGCCGAGGATCGCTCACGGAGGTTGTGGGCCTCTCGGCGGTGGCCGGGCTTCCGATAGGCATTGTGGAGCGGCAGCGAGAGCGTGCCCTCGCGCGTCTCAACTCACTCGGGGTCCCTTGTCGGATTGAAACCAGCTCGGTGCAGGCGCAGAGTCGGGGGACGGTCCTCTTTCTGCTGATCAAGTGTGAGGGGGGACGGGCTGGATTCAGCAGTCTGGGCGAAAGGGGAAAACCGGCGGAACGCGTGTCGGATGAGGCCTGCGATCAGCTTCTTGCGCATCTGGAGCGGGAGGGGGTCGCTGATCCGTACCTAGCGGATCAGCTCCTGTTGCCGATGGCCCTCGCCCCCGGCTCATCCTCGATGACGACGACGCGAGTGACCGAACACCTGCTGACGAACCGGTGGGTGGTAGAGCAGTTTCTTCCGGGACGCGTGAGGGTCGAAGGGGGCGTGGGGGAGCCGGGTCGCGTAACGGTCGAGGGCGCCGGCCGATGACAGCTCGACTGGGCGGTTCGACATTGCTCACCGTCCTGAGCTGGTCGAAGGACTCGCCGAAGTCCGATGACAAAGGGATCGGCGGAAAATTCCGCGGCGTGCTGATTCTGTTGCAACAGCGCCCTCGGCCCCCTCGCTCCAGGGCTCTCGCGGCGACCCTCTTCGGCGGCTTACGGCCCGGGTCCCACCGTGTTCACGATCCGTGCAACGAAGGCGCGCACGGATCGCGCCTCGGTTTCCCAGGCCGTCGCCAGCCGAGGGACCCCGCCGCTTCCGCCAATGTCGCTCGGGGCCTGCAGGCGCAGTTGCCGTGCCGGCACCCCGGCCGACGCAAGCCAGATGTCGCCTGCCTCGGAAGGAACCCCCTCCTCGCTCTTGGCGACATCGGACCTCGGACCTCGGACCCTGAACTGTGAACCGTCAACCGTGAACTCGCTGTGCGGGAGGAGGTGAAGGATGGTGGAGCCTACACGCATCAATCCGGCGGACGTTCGAGCCCGTATGCAATCGGGGAGAGGGACGTTACTCGTCTGCGCCTATGAGGACGAGGCCAAGTTCAAACGGGCCCGGCTCGAAGGGGCGATATCATTCCAGTCGCTTCAATCAAGGCTTCCGTCTCTTCCGAAGGAAACAGAGATCGTCTTTTATTGAGGCTGACCTGAGGACGCGAGCGCTGCCGGTCGGGCAGCCAAGTACAGGGAAAAGGGATACGCGAACGCCAAGGTCCTTGCGGGGGGGATTGCCGCCTGGAAGGCGGCGGGCTATCCGGTCTACAGCGAGGACTAGGCTTCACTTGCTGGACCGCTTTGGCGGTGCCATTCCAGGGCGTGACCACCAGGGACCTTGTTGGGATCACTTGAACGAGGTGAGGGTGACCGCGTTCGAGCAGGTCGAGGTGCCTGCCGCGCAGATCCGGTAGGTGTAGATCCCTTGTCCTCTCCTATTGATGTTGTCGGTGAAAAAGCCGTCGTTGGCCGTTGTTGTCATCTTTGAGCCGTCGCGGAAGATGTCCACAGCGGTTGACGTCAGGCCATTCCACGTCAGGTCTGCCTTCTGCAAGCCCTTTACCTTGTAGCTGATCACCGAGAGCGTGATCTGAACCTGCGGGCTGCTGACGACGGTCACATCTCGAGAGGTGGTGTCGGTCGCACCGGCGTTGTCGGTCACTGTCAGGGTGACGGTGTACGTGGCGGCGGACGCATAGCTGTGACTGGCGGTTTGTCCGGTCGAGGAGGTTCCGTCCCCGAGTCTCCAATTCCAGGCGACCAGGCTCCCGTCAGAGTCAATGCTTGTGTTGACGAAGTTGCAATAGAGATCTAGGCAACTGAAGGTGAATGAGGCGGTCGGCGGCCTGTTGCTCAGGGCAAGGGTCGTGTTGACCTCGTTGGAGTAGCCGCTCTCATTCGCAAAGATGTCGTATGCAGTGACCGCGAAGAAATAGCTCTGCCCCTCCCATAAATTGGGGAGGGTAACGGTGGTTACGTGGCCGACGTCGATGGTTTGCGTATAGCTCCGAGACGAGGTTCCAATGTAGACCCTGTAGCCGGCGAGATCGGATTCAGGGTTCGGGTCCCAGGTGAGGGAGACCGAGCCTGCGGTTGCCGCCACCGAATAGAGCCCTAAGAGTCCTGTGGCGATCAACCCCCAAAGCGTCCGTTGCCAACGCAGCCTCGGCTTCATATCGATTTCCCCCAGAATGCCGTGACTGGCTATGCGACGGCTGTGCCAGATGCCCCGCTCGGGAAGGATGAGGGAGCTAATGCTTTGAATTTTCTATGTCAGCCAGAGTTAAGGCTCTTTCTTCAACCGAGATCTGATCCCTTAAAAGATCCACAAAATGTGTCATTCTGTCTCGACTTCAATCTAGGCTGAACGCTTTGTCACATAGGGGTGTCCTCTTTCAGCCTCTGCGTATTGGTATGTCTTCTTGGACTTGAGGTCGAGGACAAGGAAGGCGCCGAAAAGACTTGACTTCTCGCCGCTTCTCTTGCTAGACGGGCCCCATTGGGAGTCCACCGGCCGTGGTCCAAAGCCCGAAATCAAGAGCACGCCTTGCTTACGGGAGGGGACGTTGGACTCTGGACGAGTAGACATTAGGTTTGGACATGGCGAAGGTAGGCGTTTTCTATCATGAAAGCTTCAGCCGGCGGAGCTATCTGACCGTCGGCCGGCGATTGGCCGATTTCCCTGCCGCCCTCGAGGGGCTTTTGCAGGAGGAGCGGTTCCGCCTCTACCGGTGCTCCGAGGTTGACGATCAGCTCATCCTCCAGGTCCATGTGCCCAGGCTCATTCCGGATGTCGAGGCAGACCCGCTGTGAAGCACCGCCAGGGCCTCCGTCGGAGGCGTCGTGGCGGCAGCAGAAAAGATCTCCGTCGGCGAGGTGGATCGCGCCTTTGCCTTCATCGGGGCGGGCGGGCACCACGCCGGGCGGGATTTCTTCGGCGGCTACTGCTGTTTCAACGACGTCGCCATCGCCATCGCCCATCTCCGGAACACCTACGGCGTCCGCCGGTTCGCCATCCTCGACACCGATGCGCACCACGGCGATGGGACGCGGGACATTGTCCAGGAAGACCCTGATGTTCTTCACGTCTGCATCTGCGGCATGAACTATATCTCTCCGGACGGGACCAAGGTCGACGTCCCCGCCCCCTGGGGAGGCCGTGACCCGGACGAGGCGTATCTGAAGACGGCGGAGTCTGCCTTTGCCTCGAGGGTCCGGGACTTTCGGCCGGATCTCACCGTCTGGTACTTCGGCTTTGACGGGCACCGGGGAGACTACGGGGATATGGGACTTTCCCTTCGCTGCTTTGTGGGACTCGCCGATTTCATGGTTGGAGCAGCCCGGGATGCCTCAGGCGGCAAGCTCCTCACGGTTTTGGGAGGAGGCTCCCGCACCGACCTCGCCACAATGATCATCCCCCAGGTCATCCACCGCCTCGGCGCGCAATAATCCGGTGGATGAAGGCGTGGGCCGCAGTCATTCACAGCCGCTCTTCTCCGTGCGCCCATGAGAAGCGATACCTTCATCGAGGGAGGTGGAGGGCGAGGCACTTGGCGGAGCCTCCGGCCTTGAGGAACTCGGAGAGGTCCAGCTCGACCATCTCAAAGCCCCGCCGCTCCAGGTCCTTGCGCAGGGGCCTGGACACCCCGCGGTGGAGAATTACACGTCGATCGATCACGACGGCGTTACAGCAGAATTTAAGCGCATCGGCCGTGGAGACGGGCACCGGGTCGGGGACGTTGGTCTCGATGACCTTCCAACCGTAGCGATCAAAGGCTCCGGGATACCAGAGGGCCGACGTCGTGTTGAGGGGACACAAGCACGTATCGAGGTGGTAGAACCGCTTATCAACCAGTTCCAGGGGCAGGACCCGACGCTTCAGGATCTGTGCGAGCCGCTCATGTACTATGGCATCCGAGCGGAATCGAAAGCCAAGGAACAGAGTCTCGCCCACCGATAACGCATCCCCTTCGCCTTCGAAGTTGAACTGTCTCGGCAGCGTCACCACGCGATAGCCTCGCTGTCGGAAGTACCGCTCGAAGATCGCCTCTTCTCC
>JAHFDE010000028.1 GCA_023249165.1 Candidatus Methylomirabilota bacterium
CATACCTAGGATCGTCATTAGCACACGATACTTCGCTTCCATCGCTTACCCTCCTAAGACAAAAACGCCCTCCCGGGCCGTGCTCCGCCCGAGAGGGCGTCTGAATGTTTGGTGCGCCTTCGATTGTGCCGGAGGTGGGCTAAGAATTACTATGCCTACCCCGGGTCCATGCTGCTACTGCCTCAGGGAAGCCAATTCCTTCCCTCAATACAGAAGCCATTCCACGCGATAGCCAAAGGGTCCCTCGGTAACCTACTAGTATTCTTACTAGTCCAGCGTCCTTGTCAAGCCCAAAGTAGTCCTCGAAATGGCGTTCTGGTGCTCTTGTTGCCGGTAAGCGGAAACGCCGAACACCTGGACTTCGCCCACAGCCCGGCGGTGGCTGCGGGCGCGGACGGCGGAATTGCGCAGGGGACGCGGAAACCAGCTTGACAGAAAGGTCCTGATCCAAGATTATCGGCGGGCCGCTGTAGCCCGTGGTTGGCCTTCTTCGCTTGCAGCCCCGACCGTGCCAGGATGAGGGAGGGTCTATGACGCGGGTCACTACGCCGTTGGCTTGGCGCGGTCTGAACCGCTGTCGGTTGTGGTGTGGAGCCATTGTCTTATTGCTGTTCCTGGGGCTCGGGGCAGCGGCTGTCGATGCCAGCCCGCTCGACACCGAGGACACCAAGACTTTGGAGCCCGGGCAGGTCGAGTTCGAACTGCAGGGCGACTACGAGAAGAGCCCAGACGAGAAAGTATGGTCTCTCACCACCACGCTGAATATTGGCGTCCTGCCGGGGCTCGAGGTGGACGTGGATGCGCCGTTCGTCCTGCTCGATCCGGACGACGAGAGCACACGCGGGGGGGTGGGCGATGTGGAGCTCACGATCAAGTACCGGCTCCTCGATGAGACTGAACGCCGGCCAGCCTTCATGGGCGCTGTTGTCTTGAGACTGCCCACAGGCGACGAAGATCGCGGCCTTGGAGAGCAAGGCGTTGACGTGCAGCCCCTCGCCATCGTCAGCAAGACCTTTGGTCCCCTCACCCTGACACTGAATGGCGGGTATACCTTCGTCACGCGCGATAGGGACCTCGATTTCTGGGTGGTTAATGGCTCCTTCGAATATGAGATCACAGACGCATGGTCGCTCGTGGGAGAGGTCGTGAGCGAGCTGAGCGCGCAACAGGGGGGTGACGTCCTCGTGCTCCGGGCCGGCACGGTGCTTGCGATTACCGAGGGAATCGAGGTGTACACAGCCGTGGGGTTCGGACTGACCGGGGACAGCCCGGATGTCACTGTGAGGCTGGGCGTGACGATCGCCCTGTTTTGAGCGACCGCGGCCGCTCCGGCATTGACTGCCGATCCCGCCTCTGGTACAAAGGAAGTTCATGAAAGCAATCCTGGCGCTCTATCGCCCCCACCGTACACTCCTCCTGCTGGGCCTCGTCGCCAGCCTCTGCTCAAGCGGCTTTGCCCTGACCATTCCCTGGATCCTCAAAGTAGCCATCGATCGGCTGCAGGAGCGGCCGGCGGGCGCGACCCTGCTCCTCTTCGCCGGTGCCCTCCTCCTCTTCACGCTGCTTCAGGGCGCCTTCCGCTTCCTCGCCCGGAGAACGATCGTGGGGATCTCCCGCCAGATTGAGTACGACCTGCGCAACCGGCTCTACCGCCAGTGGCTCGACCTGGACGGCGGCTTCTACGATCGGGTCCCCTCCGGAGATCTCATGGCCCGGGCCACCCAGGATATGAGTGCCCTCCGGACGCTGCTGGGCGCGGGGCCGCTCCACCTCTCTTCCACCGTCATCGTGGGAATTTCTGCCATGGCCCTCATGGCGCGCCTCGACCCGTGGCTTAGCCTGTACGCCCTGGCCCCCTTCCCCATGCTCCTCTGGACCCTCTCAGCACTCCAGCACCGGATGGAGACGGGACTACACCGAGTGCAGGCCCGCTATCAGGAGCTCTGTGGCCAGGTGCAAGAGGCAGTCGCCGGCATGCGCGTCATCAAGACCTACACGCTCGGGAGGGCCATGGTGGCCGCCTTCCGGGACAAGGGTGAACAGTACCTGGCCGAGGAGATGCGCGTGGCGCGGCTCGAAGGTATCTACTATCCCCTGACCGGCCTCGCCGGCGGCATCGGCGTGGTGCTCGTGCTCGCCATCGGTGGCCAACAGGTCGCGTCTGGGCAGATGACACTCGGCGAGCTGGTGGCCTTCAACGGCTACCTTGCCATGCTGATGTGGCCTACGATCGCAGCCGCCTGGGTCCTGAGCTTGTGGCAGCGGGGAAAGGTGGCCTTCGACCGGATCGCCCAGACCCTTGCGGAAGAGCCGGCGGTCCGGGATCACACCCAGCCGATCCATCCCATCACCATCCGGGGAAGCATCGAGGCGAGGGGCCTTACCTTTCGCTACGGAAACGGGAGCGGCCCGCCGGCCCTGTCTCACCTCTCGGTGTCGATCCCTAGCGGGGCCTTCGTGGGATTCGTCGGCCCGAGCGGCGGCGGCAAGAGCACCTTTCTCAGCCTTCTCCTTCGCCTCAGGGAGATCCCCGAGGGGCAGCTCTTGCTGGACGGGATCGACATCACCCGGCTCCCCATAGCCGTCCTCAGGCGGACCATCGGCTATGTTCCTCAAGAGGCCTTTCTCCTCTCGGACACCCTGTGGAACAACATCGCCTTCGGCCTCGAAAACCCCGACGAAACCTCGATTCGCCACACCCTGTTTCTTGCCTGCCTCGAAGAGGAGGTGAAGGCTCTCCCCAAAGGCCTCGAGACCGTGGTGGGAGAGCGTGGGGTCACGCTGTCAGGGGGACAGCGGCAGAGGGTGACCATCGCGCGGGCCGTCGCTCGGGACCCCCGGATCCTGATCCTCGACGACGCGCTATCCAGTGTGGACGCCGAGACCGAGAGGCTGATCCTGGACCGGCTCCGCGCTCATTTCCTTGGCCGGACGATCCTCGTGAGCACCCATCGGCTGACGAGCATGGAACGAGCCGACCTCATTCTCGTCCTGGACCGGGGGCGTCTCGTCGAGCACGGCACACACGGCGAGCTGTTGCATCGGGCAGGGCTCTACTCCCACCTGTGGGATCGGTATCATCGTCGAGAGGCGCTAGATGAGTTCACAGTTCATAGTTCAGGGTTCAGGGTTCAGCAGGAGAGTTCATGGTTCATGGAATAGGCCAGGGTTCAAAGTGACAGCAAAGGCCAAGTAGAAAGAGACGGCGAGCGGCAGAATGGTGGCATTGGCGGACCACGAAGAGGAGACGATCGTCGGGCGGGCCTATGACGCCCGACTGGTGAAGCGTCTGCTCACGTATCTCATCCCCTACCGCGCGGCTCTCGCCGGCTCGGGCACCTTGCTCATCCTTACCTCAGGGCTCGAAGTCATCCGCCCTTACCTCCTGAAGGTCGCCATCGACAGCTACATCGTCCCGGGTGCGCTGCAAGGACTGTGGGGCCTCGCCCTCCTGTACCTGGGCATTGTAGCCCTCGAGGGCACGGTGCGGTACGGGCTGCTCTTCCTCACCCAATGGACCGGGCAGCGGATCATGGTCGATCTCAGGCTCGAGATCTTTCGCCACCTGAACCGCCTCTCTCTCCGCTACTTCGATAGAAACCCGGCGGGCCGGATCTTCACCCGGGTCACCTCGGACGTGGAGAACGTGAAAGAGCTGTTCACCAGCGGTCTCGTCAGCGCGGGTGGCGACCTCCTCACCGCGGGGGCGATCGTGGCGGCGATGCTCTACCTCGACCTGAAACTCTCCCTCATCACCTTTGCCATCCTCCCCCTCCTGATCGCCGTCGTCGTCCTCTTCCAGGAAAAGGCGCGGGGGACCTACCGCCTCATCCGGCAGAAGCTCAGCCGGCTGAACGCCTTCCTCCAGGAGAGCCTGAATGGGATGGGCGTGATCCAGGTCTTCGGTAGAGAAGCGGTCATGGCCACCCGCTTTGCCCGATTGAACGCCGAGCATCGCGAGGCCACACTCCGATCCCTCCTCTACTACGCCCTCTTCTATCCGGCGGTCGAGGTGACCGCCGCCGTCGGGTTGGGACTCATCGTCTGGTACGGGGGCGGACAGGTAGTACGCGAGGCCATCACCCTGGGTGTCCTCGTCGCCTTCCTCGAATATCTCCAGCGCTTCTTCACCCCCATCAAGGACCTCAGTGAAAAGTACTACATCATGCAGTCAGCGATGGCCTCGTCCGAGCGGATCTTCGAGCTGTTGGACGAGACGCCCGAGCCGGACGGCAACGGGCATCGGGTGAGTGCGCTCCGGGGGGCGATCGAGTTCAAGGACGTCTGGTTTGCCTATCGGCCCGGTGAGCACGTCCTCAAGGGGCTCTCCTTCACGATTCAGCCGGGCGAGCGGGTGGCTCTCGTCGGGGCCACCGGCGCGGGGAAGAGCACCGTGGTGAACCTGCTCACCCGCCTCTACGAGATCGAGCGCGGCGCCATCCTGGCCGACGGACAGGATATCCGGGAGCTCGACCTGACCGCGCTCCGGCGACGGATCGGCCTCATCCCCCAGGACCCCTTCCTCTTCTCGGAGAGCCTTGGGGTGAACCTTCGGGTGGGTGACGGGGTAGACCACGAAACGGTCACGCGATCTCTCGAGCTGGCGGGCGCCTCGCCGGTGGTCGAGCGCCTCCCGGCCGGGCTCGACACCCGTCTCACCGAGCGCGGCGCTTCCCTGTCGATGGGAGAACGTCAACTCATCGGGCTCGCCCGCGCCCTCGCGTACGCCCCCGACATCTTGATCCTCGACGAAGCCACGTCAAGTGTGGACCCGGCCACCGAGGCGGCGTTCGCGCGCCGGCTCCGGGATCTGGCCGCAGGCAAAACGGTCCTCGTCATTGCCCATCGACTGCAGGCTGCGGCAGAGGCGGACCGGATCCTGGTCCTCCATCATGGAGCGCTGGCCGAAGAGGGGACTCACCAGGAGCTCTTGCGCCGGGGGGGCCTCTACGCCCGGCTCTGGCATCTGCAGTACGACGGCCACCCTTTGTAGACGTCGGCACCACACCCCGGGCGGGGCCACAGTTCGTGCCAGGACATCGCTCATTCATCCTCAGTGATCACGGCGCGCATGCTCATCTGCCAACCATTCAAGAAATCGGAAGACTTCCCTGACACGTCGGACATAGTATCTTGCTCCGGATCTATGATGCTCACCCACGCGAATGGTGATGCCGCTCTTCAACGCTCTAAACGCATCCTCATCTGTCTGGTCATCTCCAATATAGATGGGGAGACACGATGGGCTGGCGAGCTTTTTCATGAACCAGAGGGCAGCGTGACCTTTGGTCCACGGCACATTGGGGCGAACCTCAAATACCCTTTTCCCTTTCACCACACGAATTGTGCCGGACCGGACAAAAGGCATGACATGATTCCAGAATTCTCTTTTCAGGTGGGTAAGCCCGTTTGCCTTTACCAAGCGGTAATGGAGACTCAACGAGAGGCCTTTGTTTTCCATAATCACCCCGTCGAACTCACGACCGACTTTGTTGAGAATCCGTGTGACTTCAGAGAGGGCCTTTTTCAAGGCCCTTGGAACCTTCACTGTGCGTCGTGTATTGTGCCACCACAGCTCCAAACCGTGATTCCCTGCGTAGCCCAGATTTCTCAACCCAACCATCCTCTTCAGATCAGCCAGCGCTCGACCGCTGATGACAGCGAGAGTCACGTTGGGTTTCCGTGAAAGCCTTCGAAGCACCAGCTTCGTCTGAGGGCTGAGCCTGGCTTGTCGGGGTGTTGGGGCAATGAGGGTCAGCGTACCGTCGTAGTCAAGGAGGAAAAGCAGGTCTTTCCGTGAGCGAATTTGCTTCTGTATCTCAGGCCATCGGCTCCACAGATAGTGCATACACCCTTGTCATGCCTACGACTTGGCGATAGAGCCTTTTTCGATACGTATTTGGGCAAGTTCTGTCAACAAGTTCGCAGCCCAGCGGTAGATATTGTGCTTCTTGAGGATGTCACGCATTCTCTGCATGTGAGCCTTCTGCTCGTCGACAGGCATTTCTACCGCCGAGCGAATTGCCTCTGCCATCTGGTCAATGTTGTACGGATTGACAATGAGGGCGTCTCTGAACTCTCGCGAGGCTCCTGTGAAACGACTGAGGATCAGCACCCCCTGCTCATCTTCTCGCGCACCAACATACTCCTTCGCCACGAGGTTCATCCCGTCGTGCAAAGACGTCACGAGGCACACGTCGGCGGCTGCGTAGAAAGGTGCGATTTCTTCGTGGCTATGATGTTTTTTCAGGAGAATGATCGGCTTCCACTCCTCGGTGTGAAAGCGCCAGTTGATTCTCTCAGACTCAGCCTCCACCTCGGCGATCAACTCGTGGTAGTGCTTGATATAGATGCGACTGGGGGCCCCGAGTTCGACGAAGGTGAATTGGCCTTGGTATATGGGATACTTTTCCAAGAAGCGTTCAATGGCCCTCAGGCGCTCCAGAATCCCTTTGGTATAGTCAAGACGGTCCACGCCAACTCCCAAATACTTTGCTTTGACCCCGAGAGTCTCGAGCAATGTCTCCTTGCTGATCCGTGGCGCTTGTTTCGTCAATCCCGGCGCAGCAGGGTCAGGAAATGCAATGCTAATGGGAAATGGCTTCACATACGTTCTTCTCTGGCCTCGCCTGACCGCGAAATGTTCCCAATCGATGCGGGATTCCAGTGTCCGATCGACGGTATCCAGGAAGTTGTTGCAATGGAACTGGAGGTGAAAGCCGATGAGGTCTGCCCCGAGCATTCCATGAAGAAGTTCTCGTTGCCAGGGACAGATGCTAAAAGATTCCGGATTGGGCCAGGGGGTGTGCCAGAAAAGGCCGATCCGGGCGTCGGGACGCTTTTCTTTGATCAGCATGGGAAGCAGCGCAAAGTGATAATCTTGGATCAGGACGAGGGGATCCTCGACGCCTTCAAGTTCTACCAGCGTTGCCTCGGCGAATTTTTCATTCACGGTTTGATAATGCCCCCAGTCGTCCATACGGAAAATCGGTCGGGTATGGGCGATATGACACAGGGGCCAGAGGCCTTCATTCGAAAATCCGTAATAGTAACCCTTTTCTTCCTCCTTGGTGAGCCAGACTCGCTTCAGAACGTATTGCGGTTCCTCTATCGGCACGCGGAGCTTCCCCTGGTTATCCACGACCTCGCGGTCTGCATCGCCACTGCCGTGGGCAATCCACATGCCTCCGCAAACCTTGAGCACCGGCTCCAGAGCGGTCACCAAACCGCTGGGAGGCACCACACACTCGATCTGGGTCCCTTTCCTGATATGCATGTACGGCTCGCGGTTGGAAATGACATAGAGGGATTTCTCCGAAAGGAGAGTGCGTAAGTGTTCTTTGAGTCGGGCGGGGGTCCAGACAGACTCTGCGGCCTGTCGCAGCCTCGCCTCCTCCTCGGCGGACGCCCGGGCTGCCACGACGCTTCTCGCCATCTGGGCGACCTCTCTGGTCAACGGCTCGAAGATGTCCCCGTCAGGGAAGTGAAGTAGTTCGGCGGTCTTATCGGTGCGGAGCCTCTTCATCCACTCCGCCATCTTGGTGATCGACCCGACAATGCTCCAACGGACAACAAAGAGTGTGATGAGGGAGATCAAGAGTGCCTGGACCAGAAAGCCCACGAAGTTATTTTTCCAGATGCGGAAGAGATGATCCTGGAGGTACGTCGCATCGTAGAAGATGACCAAGGCGCCAGCGACAACAACTTCGCGGTGGAGAGGGAGGGCATAGAGATACATCCTCGTGTTCCCAATTTGGGCAAAACCTCCGGTGCCGCGATCCGCATTCATGGCATCAGGGACCAGGGAGGGTATTGTTGAAAGCTGAGGAGCCAGCGCCGGGGTGATGGCGATGAGTTGGTCCTTAGAATCGTACACAGCTACTCCGGCCAGTCGCTCCCGGTTGCCGAAATGCTCCACAATTTGCTGAAGGCGTGCGGCTTGAGGCTGCTTCACCAAAGGCTCAATCGTCTCCCGGAAGCTCTCGGCGAGCAGTGAGGTGCGACGATCGAGATCCCGCCTTAACCCTTCCTTCTCCTGCTGTACCTGCCAAAGAGTGAGCAGGAAGGCAATGGCGCTGACGACGACAATGATCGAGAGGACAATCCGAAACGTGATTCGCACAGGGTTTCCCTCCAGACGACCGCGGAGAAACGAGTGACTCGTCTCTCCGAACTTTAAGTCTACCCTTCTATCCCCATAGGGTGTCAAGAGATTTGGGAAATCTCTTTCGCCCCAGAGGCTGGCGTGCGCCGCGCAGGTGGCAGCGAGAAATAAGAAATTGGTGCGGCACTATGGATGGTCCAGAGGATTTTCGGTCGACAGCCCCATCTGGCGAGCGACACGAAGAAGGGCAGAGTCTGCCGAAACAAAGAGAAGGGGCCTAAGCCGGGCAGGTGCCCTTGGGAGCAGGAGGGCGCTAGCCAGTTGGACGGCGTCATAGGCTCGCAAGGGATGGTCAAACACCAGGGTCATCGCCTTCTCAATGACCATTCCCCTAAGCGAGGTATGAACGAAGCGTCCCCGATAATCCCGACGAAAGGCGGCTCCGATTCTGTCCCGCGCGGCCAAGTCTAACTCCCCGAGGCGTTGCTTGCGAGCGATAGCAGCCAGCACCTCAGCCCCTGAAAGGGGCGAGACGAAAGTCACGTTTGCTCCGCGTCTCAAGATCTGTCGGACCCAACCACTCCCGGGTTCTTGGACGTAAGCCTTGACCAGTGCGCTCGCGTCGAGGAAGTACGCGGCCAATTACCGCTCTCCTCGCTCGTCAATGATGATCTGAGACGCGGGCTTCCCTTTCGTCTTAACCGGCTTGATGTCTGAAACTCTGGGAGAGAAGAAAGCCACGCGGCTGCCAGGATCCACAAGGCCTCGATTGATAAGTTCATCCCAGTACACGGCTAGACCGGCCTTCTTCGCGCTCGCCTTGTGTTCCGCCCGTGCCCCGCTGCCTTCTACAATGAGACGATCGATACCCTCTTCGCGGATCAACGACTTGCCGCCGATCTTTACGAAGGCAATCTTGCCCTTCCTGACGAGGTTGTAGAGTGTCGCTCTGGAAATGCGGAGGCGCTCACATGCTTCCTTGACCGTCAGCAATTTCATTCGAAATCCCTCCAGAGATATTTTGGCTGATCTGTCTAAAACTGTCAATTGCTTTCTAAATCGGTATAATTTCCGCGCCTGCGAGGTCGCGAGAAGTGGGCGGAAAGAAGGATGGCACCCCGTACCTGAACGGTCACCACTCGAGGGACCGTTGACACGCGAAAGAGCGAAGGCTACGCTCGGTCCATGGAACAGGGGATTGCCCGTCTGACAGTCGAAGAGGTGAAGGCGCGGCTCGATCGAGGGGATGCGCTGATCCTCGTGGATGTCCGGAAGGAATCGGTCTACGCCCGCGGGCACATCCCTGGCGCGATCTGTCTTCCCGTCACTGATTTGGAGTTGCGACTCGAACAGCTTCCGGCGGCGAAGCACCTTGTCTTTTACTGAACCTGACCCGAGGAGAAATCAGCCGCCCGGGTGGCGGCCGCGGCCAAGGCGAGCGGCTTTCACGAGGTGGCAGCGCTGCTCGGGGGGTTTGAGGCCTGGCGACAGGCGGGCTATCCGATAGAGCGGCGATAATTTCTCAGGCCGAGGTGATTCTGTTCCACTTCAGACACGGGCCGCAGACGATGTGTTGGAGACGAGGATTGTGGCGGGCCTGGACGAGAGCAAATTCGCCTTCCCCCTGGCGATGCGAGGATCCCAGCTCCTGCCCCTCCGCTCGGCCGCAGAAATGGCACTGAAGGCCAGGATCGCTGGGAAGATGGGCCATCAACACCCAGGGGCTTCGGCGGGGGGGTGACGCCTCAGCCTTGACGGCCCGTCTGAAACCGCCGAAGAGACGATCAAAGAGTCTTCCCATCGTGTCGAGGCCCCCCGTCGAGCTCACCGATCGTTTAGATCTCCAGGTCAGTCCACCGCAGGAGATCCCGGAGCAGGGACCGCCCCTCTTGGTGCCAGGTCAGCGGAGGAGCCTGCATCCTGCCAATAGGACAAATCCGGTTCACCCCGACATGGCCTAACGCACCCGCGAGCATCCCGATCCGCTCCGGGATCACTGCCACACCTGCAGCCTGAAGATACGGCCCCCACGATCGAAGTAGGCCCCCCACCTCTAAGAGGTCCGCCACCGGCTTGATCAAGACGGTTCGGTGGAGACAAGAAGGGATGAACGTCGGGTCGGCGTCGTAGATGAGGGTCCAGTCGAGCCCCCGCGGACTGGTGAAGAGGGCGACCTCTTTTCCGGCCAGCTCTTGGGCCTCATAGCCGGCCCGAAATCTCCGAACCGTGACTGCCTCCTCTGGGGTGAGCAGCCCCGGCGGAAGTTGCTCCGCCCACCTCGCCATGGCCGCCCCCATCAGCTCGGCAAACTCCCTCGGGCTCATCCTGCCCCCTTCCTCCACGTAAAAGAGATGCGGTGAGAGGCATCCCTGCTGGTCGAAGAGGGAGGCATCGTAGGCGGCCCGATCCGCCACCCCCTCTGCCTTCGCCAGAGCCTCCCGGCCAATCAGACCGAAACTCACGCGGTGCCCGTGGTCCAGGAATCGACATCGGATGCGCCCCTGAAGTTCGTGGATCGTCTGCTCGCTGCCATAGGCGATGACCACCTCGGCGCGATCAAAAGCCACGGCTTCCAGATCTGTCCGGCCGCCGCTCCACCACAGGACGGCCAGGCACTCGCCGATCTCCGGATCCTCCCGAGCGACCGACGCCGCCCACAGTGCGGGAAACAGCGGCTCCGCCGAGGCGGTCTTGACCAGATTGGCCGATCCGAGGAGGGTGGCTGCGATGAGACCCGGAAGCCCTATCCCGGGGATGTTCCCCGCCAGCACATGGGTGATCAGGGTGGGGCCGTACGCACGGCTCAGTTGGGACCCGAGATGAACAAACCCCTCCAAGGCCTCTTCGTCCCCGATCCCCTGGAGGAGTTCGTCAAAGGCATCCGCCGTGTATCCCTCGCACAAGAGATCCAGGCCGTGGGCCACCATGCCGGGCGAAAATCGGGTGGTCGCAGGCAGCGCCGCCTCGGCGTCCTGACGAAAGGGGTCGGTGGGATCTTGCCACCGGCGAAAAACCTCCGCGAGGACCTCGGCGATCTCTTGCCCCTTGCGCTTCCGGAGACGCTCCCGGGCCCTCTGCAGATGTCCGATCACTTCGGTGAGGAGCGTCGGCGTGATCCGCGGGACTTCCAGCGTCACCGTACCAAGCGCGCGGGTCTCGACTTCACATCCCGAGACCTGTGACGGAAGATAATAGGCAGCGACCTTCATCGCCTTCTTTCAAGCTCCTCGACGGTCAAAGAGCAGCCCCGCGCCTCGGCCCCGGGCGCTCGGCCCGCCACCTCAAACCCCTCTCCGACCCTGTATCCCAGATCTTCGGTTTCGATCGCCAGCACCGATCCGCAGTTGGCCAGATCGTAGTGGGTGAGGAGCCCCACCTCGCCCTCCGGGACCTCCTCAAGCGTCGTGGGATCGAGGATACGCGTCCGCACCCAGGGAGGGACCTCTTTGAACCGAACGCGCGAACGCCCCAGCCACCGATCCCTCAGCGGATTGTCGTAAAATTGGGAACCCATCTCGGTCATGCCGTACTCGTTGATGCACAGCGCCTCGGGAATCCCAAGAATCTTTCCATAGAGGCGCAACAGCTCGTCCAGCGAGAGTTCGCGGGATCGCCCCTTGAAGCCTCCGGTATCCATCAGACGACTCCCTTCAGGGAGCTGAAATGTCCATCCCTCCTGAAGACACACATCGAGGAAATGGACGAAGGCGAACGAGGTACCGAGAAGGCAGATCGGCTCTTGCTGCGACTCGACCTCGCGCACGCTGTCCAGCAGCCCGGCGAGATCCATCCCCGTCTCGCCCACAAAATATGCGCTCCCTTCGCCTCCGTAGGCTTTCCGCACTCCCTCGAGCATATGGGACAGGGAGGAGGCGGGGTGAAGGTCTGGAGGCGGCGCGAGGATGAGCATCCGAGGTCGCAGCCCATCGGGAAGGAGATGGGCGGCGAAGTTTGTCAGGAGGGAGGTATGGTAAAGCTCGAGCCAGGGAAATCCGTGCTGCCCTCGCCGCTCTCCACCCTGGCTCGTCCCGCTGGTCAGGAAGACGTGTTCGGGCGGGGCGCAGGTCAGGTCGAGAAACTTGAAGGCTGCCGTGGGAACTGGAGGAATGTCGTCCCAACGGACTATCGTATCCGGCGTGACTCCTCGCTGATCGCAGAAGCGTCGATAGGCCGGATTCCTCTGGTACTGAAAAGCGAAGACCTCCAGGGCCAGCCCCTCAAAGGTCTCGTCGGTCGTCCCTCGAATGAACTTCAGCACGCGCTCGATGAGAGGGTCTCGCACTCCTTGGTTCCTCCCACATGGAGGTATTCGGTGTTCGATATTGAGTGTTGGGACTCAGTCCTCAGCCCTCAGTCCTCGAACCTCCTTGATCGGTCATCGGCCTCGCGCGAGGCGGAGGCTCTCCCCCAAAACCTCGACCGCCCGATCGCAGAGTTCCCGCGACACCACCAGGGGCGGTGCGATGCGGATGACCCCGTCGGCGTAGAGGAAGTCCCCCACCAGCAAGCCGCGCTCTAACGCCAGGCGAAGGACGGCCCGTGTCAGCAATGGCTCCTCGAGGACGAGGCCCAGAAGGAGGCCGATCCCTCGAACCTCTTTCACCCCGTGAAGGCGGGACATGGCGCTTCTGAGGTGATTGCCCATCGTCTCGGCATTCTTCAAAAGTCCCTGCTGCTCGATGGTGCGGAGGGCGGCAAGGCCCGCGGCACACGAGACGGGGTGGCCGCCGAAGGTCGTCACATGGCCAAAGGGGGGATCGGCCGAGAGGGTGTGCATCAGCGCTGGAGGCGCGATGAAAGCACCCAAGGGCATCCCACCGCCCACCGCCTTGGCGAGCACCAGGCAGTCCGGAACCACTTTCCAGTGCTCGCACGCAAACCACCGTCCGGTGCGGCCAATTCCGGTCTGAACCTCATCTAGGATCAACAATGCCCCAACTTCGCGGCAGCGGGCCCTCAGCGTGGGCAGAAAGTCGGGGCCCGGGACGCGTACCCCGGCCTCCCCCTGGATCGGCTCCACCACGACCCCTGCCACCCGCTCGTCGATGCCATCCAAGGCGGCGCAGGCGTCGAAGGGAAGCAAATGCACGTCGGGCAGGAGCGGCTCGAAGGGTTTCTGGTAGGGGGCCTCGCCCGAGATTGACAGGGCCCCAAGGGTATCCCCATGGTATGCCCCGGCGAAGGCGATCACTCGCGTCCGGCCCGTCGCCTTGCGGCAGAGCTTGATTGCCCCCTCGATGGCCTCCGCCCCGCTGTTACAGAAAAAAGTCATCGAGAGATCGCCCGGAGCGATCTCGGCAAGGCGCTTGGCCAACGCGACCTGCGCCTCCTGGACCATCTCGCCATAGACCATCACGTGGAGATGCCGCTCCACCTGGGTCCTGATCGCCTCCAACACCTCCGGACAGCCGTGGCCCACACTACTCACCCCAATGCCCGAGACGAAGTCGAGGATGCTCTTGCCGTCGCGAGTGTGCAGGAAGCAGCCCTCCGCCCTCTCGATGATGAGCCCAAGCGGTTCAGCCGATGTGGGACACAGATACCGGCGAAAATCGGCGTACAGATCGCTCATGAATTAGCTATCCGCTGTCGGCTGTCGGCTGTCAGCAACTTGCTCGGAGTCCTCACTGTGCTGCTTGCGGACCGCTGACGGCTGATTGCTGACTGCTGATTTCGTGCAGGGCGAGGCCGATCTCCTCCCGAACCTCGGGGTCGGTCTCCTGGGCGGACGCCCGCTCGAGTCCCTCGCGCGCCGCACCCCCCCCGATCCGCCCCAACGCCCATGCGGCGTGACCTCGGACCAGCGGCTCCGGATCGTCCAGGAGGGCCTGCGTCAGGGCCGGGACCGCTTCGGCCCGCCGCAGGTTGCCCAACGCCACCGCGACATTGCGCAACAATCCCCGCCGCTTGGCCCGGCGAATGGCGCTTCCTTTGAACCGGCGCCGAAACTCCTCCTCGGTCAAAGCCAGCAGCGGGATGAGATCGGGGGCGTACTGTCCTTCGCGCGGCCAGAAACGCTCTTCGGAACTGGGCCTGGCCTTTGCGTTGTACGGGCAGACGTCCTGACAGATATCACAGCCGAAGATATGATCCCCGACTAACGGGCGCATCTCGCGAGGGATGCTCCCTTTCAGCTCAATGGTGAGATACGAGATGCAGCGCCGGGAGTCCAGGAGATAGGGCCCAACCAATGCGCCCGTAGGGCAGGCCCGGATGCACAGGTCACACCCCCCGCACCGATCGCGAATCGACCGGTCGCTCTCGAGGTCGAGGCTGAGGAACAGCTCGCCGAGAAAGAACCAGGAGCCTCGGCGGGGATGGATGATGGTGGTGTTCTTCCCGATCCAACCGACCCCGGCCAGCGAGCTAAACTCCCGTTCGAGCACCGGGCCGGTATCTACGTACGCCCGTCCTTCGACGGACGCCCCGACCTCGGCTCGTATCCTCGCCAGGAGCTTGCCCAGATAATCCTCGATGATCTCGTGGTAGTCATCTCCCCAGGCATAGCGCGAGATCCAACCGCGGAGCCCATCCTGGGGCGCATCCTCCCGGTGCAAGGGAACGTGGTAGTTGAGCGCCACCGACACGATCGACTTCGCCCACGGGAGAAAACCCCCTGGGTGCAGGCGTGCCGTTGCGCCCCGCTCGAGATAGGCCATCTCGCCCCCAAAGCCCCGCCTGAGCCACTCGGCGAACGACTCGCCGTGAGGAGGCGGGATGACCGGCGAGATGCCGACCAGATCAAAACCGACCTCGCGCGCCAGCTCCTTCACGCGCCGGGAAAGATGCTCTCGTTCTGGTGACGTTCCCACGGAGCCCTCCAGAGATTAGATGCCCCAGTATGCCACAAGACGTCCCCCCGGCAAAGAAACTCGCACCCCTCTGTGCCTCACGTCGTGCTGGCTAAACCCTCATTGGGTATGTTACCCTTCTGTCGAATTCCGAGGGACACGGTTATGGATGGGACAAAGGTGAGGACAGTCCTGGAGGCGGTCCGAGAGGGGAAGCTCTCCACCGAGGAGGCCCTCGAACGGTTGAAGGTCTTGCCATTCGAGGAGTTGGGCTTCGCGACCCTGGACAGCCACCGGAGCCTGCGCCAGGGCTTTCCTGAAGTCCTCTTCTGTCCCGGCAAGACGATCGAACAGATCACGGCGATCGCCGAACGGTTGCTCCATCAGCACGGCAGCCTCCTGGCCACGCGGGCCAGCGAAGAGGTGCATGGCGCCATTGCGAAGGTCGATCGGTCCGCCGAGTACAACGTGCTGGCGCGCACCGTTGTGGTCCCCCGAGGGCAGACGCCATCAACCACAGGGACCGTCCTGGTGATGAGCGCCGGGACCGCTGACATCCCGGTCGCCGAGGAGGCGGCGGTGACCGCCGAGTTCTTAGGAAGCCGGGTCGAAAAACAGTATGATGTCGGGGTTGCGGGACTGCACCGGATCCTCAACAAATGGGCCGAGCTCCACGCGGCCCGGGTCCTCGTCGTGGTGGCGGGAATGGATGGCGTCCTCCCCAGCGTGGTGGGGGGGCTCACGGCCAAACCGCTGATCGCCGTTCCCACGAGCATCGGCTACGGGGCCAGCTTCGGCGGCATGTCGGCGCTTCTCACCATGCTCAATTCCTGCGCCGCCGGCACGGCGGTAATGGGCATCGACAACGGCTTTGGGGCCGGCGTGCTCGCCCACCGGATCAACATTCTGGGCGAGAAATGAAGCTGTCAGCTGTCGGCGGTCAGCGGTCAGCATAGAACGCGAATGTTGCTCCAAATACCTGGTCGGGAATTGCTGACTGCAGACTGCCGATAGCCGACGGCTGATGGTTCAGTATGCGCATCGCCTACTTCGACTGCTTCAGCGGCTGCAGCGGCGACATGATCCTGGGGGCGCTGGTAGATGCCGGGCTTTCCCTGGAGGTGCTCCGGTCTGAGATTGCACGGCTCAAGCTTCCGGGTGTGGATCTCAAGGCCGAGAAGGTCAGGCGCGGCGCCCTGATCGGGACCCGGGTCCAGGTCATCACGCCTCCAGACCCGCGCCCCCACCGCCATCTCTCCGACATTCTCGCCCTCCTCGAAAGGAGTGACCTCCCCGAGACGGCTCTGGCACCGGTCCGCCGGATCTTCGAGCGCCTGGGGGAAGCCGAGGCGGCTGTCCACGGCCTTCCGGTGGAGCGGATTCACTTCCATGAAATCGGGGCCGTGGACACGATTGTCGATGTGACAGGGGCCATTGTTGGGCTGAACGCGCTCGAGATTCGGGAGATCCATGCCTCGGCGCTGAACCTGGGTGGAGGGAGGATCCAGACGGCCCACGGCGATCTCCCGGTCCCGGCGCCGGGGACCGCCCATCTTCTTCAAGGCGTTCCGGTCTATGGGAGCCCGGTCGAGGCCGAGCTGACCACACCAACGGGGGCGGCCATCGTCTCGACCCTGGCGAAGGGGTTCGGGCCCCTCCCTCCGCTCCAGATCAGTCAAGTCGGCTACGGGGCGGGCAGCCTGGATCTCGCTCGCCGGCCGAACCTGCTCCGGCTGATCGTCGGTGAAACGATCGACGACCTCGACAGGGATGACGTGACGGTCGTCGAGGCGAACATTGACGATATGAACCCTCAGCTCTTCGAGCCACTCATGGAGGCGCTCTTTGCAGCGGGAGCCCTCGATGTGTTCCTGACCCCGATCATCATGAAGAAGTCCCGACCCGCCACGGTCATCTCGGCCATCGTTCCATCCGGCCTCGAGGAGGGCATCGGGCCGATCCTCTTGAGCTACAGCAGCACCTTCGGCATCCGATTCCGCAGAATGCAGCGGCAGATGCTTCCGCGGGAGGTGCTGACAGTGAAGACCCCCTTTGGCCAGGTCCGCGTCAAGGTGGGCCGACTTCAAGGCCGCCCGATCCATCTGGCCCCCGAATACGAGGATTGCCGACGGCTGGCCGAGATGGGAAGGCTCCCACCCGCTGAGATCATGACGGCAGCGGTCGAGGCAGCCCGCGCCATGCTGCAATGATCTCGTCACGACTTTTCCCTTGACAGAGGGACCGAGGGAAGATAACTTCTCCCCGCATTTCGGGGCACACGGGGAGGGTGCTGCCGCCCTGAGATGCCTCCGGGGCATCCTGAGCATTGAACCGAGGCCAACAACACACGTGACCTCATTCTTGCAGAACGACCTGCTCACCGAGAAGCGTCCGCGTCTCCGCATTTGTGGAACTGTGGAGGGGATCCCGACCCTCCAGGTGGCCGACGTGCTGGATGTGACCCAGTTGGGAGCGCTCGTAGAGCACGAGGATACGTTCCCGCCGCAGAGCCTCTGCCTTCTTCAACTGGGGACGAACGGGGACCTGTCAACCATCCGTTGTCGCGTGGTGCACAGTCGGGTGAGCTCCGTCCGACCAGATGGAGGCCTGTATTGTGAGACGATGGTGGAGTTCCTCGACGTCAGCCCAGCGGCTGAGCGAGCCCTCAGGAATATCGTCCAATCCTTCGGGACCAAGGGGGGGGTTGAGTCCGGAGGGCCGTGAGGCCTAAACCCGGATATCTTGGCTCGTGATGGGAAATAAAGAAGGCCACCTCCTCGGAGGTGGCCTTCTGCTTGGAATAGGTGAGTGTCAATAGCAGTGGCGCTGCCAGTACCCTGGCACCAAGACCTGATAGTATGTGGTAAAGCCGTTCTGCTGTTGGGGTCGGACGTCCCAGCGCTCCTGGACCCACACGTCCTGGCAGACCGGCGCCCGATAGA
>JAHFDE010000029.1 GCA_023249165.1 Candidatus Methylomirabilota bacterium
CATGCCCCCCGGCTTGAAAGCGTGACTCCTCACCTCCATAGCTGCCCCCTGTGCGATGAGCGCGGGCAACAGCAACCCCGCACCCACCAGAACTAGCCTACGCACAAGATAGCTCCTGCTCCTAAACGCTCTCTGTCTCCTTCCTGTGAACAGTGAACTGTGAACCGTGAACAGGTCAGACACCCCGCCGGAGACCCCAGAGGAGCCGGTGGAGCTGGGGCAGGACGCGATAGGGGTAGCCGCCATCGCGGACGTGTTCGGCGAGGCGGCGCAGAGTCGCCTCATAGTCGAGAGCTAGACCGTCCGGTTGCAGGATGACCTTACCGCTCAGCAGGCCGCGGCCTTCAACGAACTCCTGGACCTCGGGCAGATCGGTGGCCGGATCGCAGATGACGAACTTTAAGTAATAATTCCGCGTCTTCCCGAGCCAGTCGAGAGGCCCCCACGTACCATCCGTCATTCCCGCATTCTTGAGCTTTGGCGAGACAGCCCAGTGGCACACCAGGTCGAGGAGTCCCCGCTCCGGCGTGTGCAGCCCGTTGGTCTCCATCACCACCTGATAGCCTCGCGTGTCAAGCGCGGCGGCGAGCGGGAGTAGTGGCTGAAGCATTGGTTCGCCGCCGGTAAGGGTGACGAGAGGAGCGCGGGGTTCCTTCGGAAGCCACGCCAGGATCTCTTCCATGGTCATGGAACTGTATTCCTTCCCCTCTACCGCCTGATCCTGCCGAACCCAGGTGTACTTGGAATCGCACCAGGAGCAGGTGAGGTCGCACCGGTAGAGGCGGATGAAGTGGGAAGGGATTCCGATGACCTCTCCCTCACCCTGGATCGAGGTAAACAGCTCGCTGATTGCGTAACTCGTACTCATCGCAAGAAGACTCTACGGCGTTGGCCTCATCGTGTCAATGGCCGGCCTGGGTGTTGGGTCTTCGGTGTCAGGTGTTGGGTATTCGGTCGAGCCGGCTCGGGAAGCATCCTTCGTCGGCGGAAAAATTCCACGGGGTCCTGATTCTGTTGCAACAGCACCCTTGGCCCCTCGCTCGGGGGCTCTCGCGGCGACCCTCTTCGGCGGCTTACGGCCCGGGTCTCTCCGTGTTCACGATCCGTGCAACGAAGGCGGACACGGATCGCGCCTCGGTTTCCCAGGCCGTCGCCCGCCGGGGGGACCCCGCCGCTTCCGCCAATGTCGCTCGGGACCTGCAGGCGCTGTTGCCGTGGCGGGACACCGGCCGAACGCAAACCAGTTTCCGCCTTCCTCAGGATTTGCTTCCCGAGCCGCCACCCTCATTCCAGCCTGATACCAGGCCAACTCTCAATGGGGTCAGTGGAGCGGACCACATGCATTCCGGCCTCGGCAAAACGTTGGAACGCCGCATCCGCTTGATCCGTATAGTCGATCACGCCAGGCACCACCACCGGCGACGTGCAGTCTTCCAGGACGTTCACCTTCTCGACTAAGCGCCGATCTCTGGCAAGGACATCTTCCAATAGATCCTCGATCGTCCACGCCACGCAGTGACTCTTGGCCTGTCCGGCGATGACCACGGCATCAGACTCCAAAAGCTTCTTGACAAACTTGTCGCTCTTCTGAGCGATCGGCTCGCCATCCGGACCATCCACCACCTCCGGCCCCAGGACCGAATAATGCTCGGTCAACGGGTTCTGGCCTTTGACATGAAAATCCGGCTGACTGCACCGCGCGACGCTGTGGAAAAAGACGGCTTCCTCAACGGCCGAAACGAGGGCATGGCCTATACCGCCCAGAATGGCATGATAGGGCCAGATGGTAAGATCATATTTCCCGCTCTCTTTCAGCTTCTGCGTGTAGTGCAAGAGGTGCCGCTGGCCGTAGCCCTCCTCGATCTGAAGACCATGACTCACCGCCGGATTGAACTTCCACAGACCCTTCCGGACGTCCTCTTCGGAAACGATCGTAAAAGGCGGCGGATGCTCCCCGCTGTCATTGACCAGATAGACGGCGTGAAAAATCTGCATCGCCTCGTGCGTATCCATCGTCGGGCAAATCTGAGTAATCACGCCAAGATTTCGATAAATGAATTCACAAAGCCTTCGATTGTCGTCCACCGCACCGGTCCCGGAGCATCCGCCAACATACAGCTCAAATCCGGGAATGCAAAACGTGTTCTGTACATCTACGATGACCAAGCAGATCGTGAATCGGTCATGAGCCGCCGGCAGTATTCGGTGTCGCCTTGCCCACCCCGCGGCTTCCCGCGCCCGTTCTTCGTAAGGAACCCTCCATACCTCACCTACTTTCTGTGGATCGAAGTGAGGGGGAATAGGCAATTCACGGCCCGCCATGTTCGACCTTCCTTTCTCTCGACTCTGATATCCCGCTTTCGCGTGTCCCGACCCACACTATAGGCCTCGGCCTGGCCTGCGTCAATCCGGGCCGCGGGCACCGATTCAGATCGTCCAGGAACTTTGGAATGACGTCCGTAGGTTGAGCTGAAGTGTGGAGACGACACTCGACCGACAGGCGAGATGAGGCAGGCCGACCGATCAACTTGCCCAAAGCACCACCGCGGCAGGGTGCCTACGGGAGATCGCCCCAATGACGCCGGACGAACACCATGACCCGATCCCGGTACAGATACCCCATCAGCAGGAGGAAGGCGCCGATGGCAACGAGGAGAACCCAACTGAACGAGTCCCCGGCCTGAAACTTCGCCCCCTGAACCGAGAGGAGCCAGGTTCCGGGCATCCGTCCAAGGGTCATGGTCACGAAAAAAGCCCACACGGGGATGGGGGTGACCCCCAGGATATACGAAAGGGTATCCTTCGGAAAGCCCGGGATCAGAAAGAAGACGAAGACGGCGAAAATCCCCCGGGGCTCTTGCAGAAAGGCGAATTTCTGATACAGCGCCGGCCGAACGATGCGTTGAACGAAACGCATCCCGAGCCACCGGGAGAGCCCGAAGGCGATCAGGGACCCGAGGCTCAAACCGATGGAGGAGTAGACAAAGCCCTGCAGGATACCGAAGATGAATCCGCCCAAGAACCCTGTCGCCTCACCCGGAATAAACGAGATGACCACCTGCGAGATCTGGAGCCCAATAAAGACGACAGGGGCGAGATTCCCGTAACTGAGCACCAGGGCCCGAAGCCGTTCCCGTTCGGCAAAGAGTTCGACCAGATTCCGATACGCTCCGTAAGGATCCGTGAGGGCGTCCGGGAACCAGAGGATATAGGCTACCACCGGAATCAGGAGGCCCGAGGCGATGGAGAAAATCACCTTTCCGAAGTAACCCTTCACCCGATATCCTCCTGGAGCGGCATCGCTTTCCCCTTCTCGCACCCCACCCTACAGCTGCCGCAGGCGCGGGTTAAAAGCTTCCCTCAAACCCTCGCCGAAGAGGTTGAAGGCGAGCACGATGACCAGGATCGCCGTCCCAGGGATAATAGTCAACCACCACGCATCAAAGAGGTAATTCTTCCCGTCCGAGAGGATGTTCCCCCACGTGGCGTCCGGCGGCGGGACGCCGAACCCGAGGAAGGAGAGGGCGGACTCGGTCAGAATGGCCCCGGCGATCCCGAGGGTCGCCGAGACCAGGACCGGGGCAACGGCGTTCGGGAGCAGGTGACGGAGGATCACCCGTGGCCCGGACACCCCCAGCGCCCGCGCCGCCTGGACAAAGTCCTGCTCGCGCAGCGCCAGGATCTCTGCACGGACAAAGCGCGCCGTCCCCTCCCAACTGGTGAGACCGATCACCACCATGATGTTCCAGATCGAGGGCCTCAAAATGGCCACGACCGTCAGGATGAGAAAGAAGGCGGGGAAGGAGAGCGCCACGTCAATCAACCCGGTGATCAGTGTATCCACGCTCATCAGCCGGAGGATCCGGACGCGACCGTAATACCCGGCGATGCCCCCGAAGATGATCCCAATGGCCACCGCAATCCCGACCGCCACGAACCCGACCGAGAGAGAGACAAAGGCCCCCTCCAGCATGCGAGCAAAGACATCCCGTCCCAGCTCATCGGTCCCAAGCAGGTACACGCCGAGGCGCGGCAGAGCCTCGATGGGGACTGCCAGACGATTGGGAAGCGACAGGGGAGCCCTGAACTTGTCCGCCAGTCGCACCTGGCGGGGGTCGAGGACTGGATGATCCCCCTTGGTCACAAGCAGGCCGAAAAGGGCTACCACGAAGAAGAGGGTGCAGGCCATCATACCTGCCACGGCGATCCGGTCCCGGAGGAACGACCGCCAGGCAAGCCGAGAGGGGGAGACCATCACTGCTGCGGGCCCCGTCGCCGCTCCTTGCGCCATCCTACTCGACCCCCTCCAGCCGGATCCGCGGGTCCACCACCATATAGAGCAGGTCCGAAAGCAACGTCCCTACCAACGTCAAGAGGGCCGCGACGAAGTTGAGGGTAATCACGATCGGGTAGTCGCGGCTCAGAATGGCCTCGTAGCCCAGCCGGCCGATCCCCGGCCAGGCAAAGATCGTCTCGATGATGACGCTGCCGCCGACCAGCCCCGGGACGATCAGCCCCAGCATCGTCACGAAGGGGAGCAGGCCGTTGCGCAGGGCATGCTTATACAGGACGGTGTCCTCATCCAACCCCTTCGCCCGGGCGGTCCGCACGTAATCCGACGTAATGACTTCGAGCATCTGCGCACGGACATATCGGGACAGGATGGCGATCCCGGCCGTCGCCCCGAGGACGGAGGGCAGGACCAGGTGCCACGTCCGGTCCATGAACGACCAGACGAGGTTCCGCCCCTGGTGCCCAAACGTCCTGAGCCCGATCACGTCCACGTGGAAAGTCTGGACCACAAAGATGATCAGGAGATACGCGAGGTAAAACCCCGGGATCGAGATCAGAGCGAAGACCACCACCGTGGTGACCTTGTCCAGGACGGAGTTGCGGCGGATCGCCGTGGTGATCCCCAGCGGGAAGGCAGCGCACCAGACGAGGATCGTCCCGGCCAGAAAGAGCCACAGGCTATTCCAGACCCGCTCGACGATCTTGGGCAAGACCGGCTGGTTGTCCTTGAAGGAGCGGAGCTCGCCCGTAAACAGCCTTCGGTAGAAGCGGAGGTACTGGATGTGCAGGGGCTGATCCAAGTCGAAGGCCTTCCGGTAGCGTTCGAGCTGCTGCGGGGTGAACCGCGGATTCATGGGGTCGATCTGGCTCGGCTCGCCTGGCGCCAGGTGGATCACGGCGAACGAGATCACCGAAATGAAAAAAAGGGTCCAGAGTTTCTTCCACCCGGTCCGCAGCAGAAACGAGAGCATCGCGCCTCAATTGGTCGTGAGCACCGGCTCAGCGGTCTTCACCCACTCGTTGAAGTGAAATGTGATTCCGCCCAACTTATCGGGAACGATGGTGAGGTAGCGGGGTGTCCCGTCCGCGCCCTCAACCATGCGCACCAGCTTCCGGTCGAGGAGCGTGAGGCCCTTGCCGACAAAGAGGAAGGTATACGGTTGGTCCACGGCGATGAGCCGGTGCAGGCGTCTCGCCATGGCCACCTGCCGCTCGCGGTTATACTCCTGGCGGATGCGGACCATCAACGCATCCGCCGCCGGGTTGGCATACCCCACAAAGTTGAGCTGGAAGTGGCCCGTCTGGCTTGAATGAAAGATCTGGTAGAGGTCCGCATCCAGCCCCATGGACCAGCCGAGGATCAAGGCGTCGAAGTCCCCCTTGTCCACCCGCTCGTTGATGAAGACGGCCCACTCCATCGTGAGGGTCTCGACCTTGATCCCCAGGCGGCGCCAGGCGTTCTGGGCCACCACCATGACCGCCTTCCGGACCTCGTTGCCAGAGTTGGTGATGAGGGTAAAGGCCAAGGGCTGTCCGTTCTTCTCGAGCCACCCCTCGGCGTTTCGTCTCCAGCCGGCGTCGGCGAGGAGCGTGAGGGCCCCCTCGGGGTCATAGGGGAGCGGCTCGACCGTCGGATCGTAGAACTCGGTCTGCTTCGGATAAGGACCGGTCGTCCGCTCTGCCTGCCCGTAGAGCACATAGTCGATGATCTCCTGGACGTTAATCGCCATGCCCAATGCCTTCCGCACCCGGACGTCCTGGAAGATCGGACGCCGCATGTTATACCCGATGTACGTGTAGCCTAACCCGAGCCGCGAGAAGTTCTGGAAGCGCGGGTCGTGTCGCAACCGCTCGACCTGGTGCGGCTGCGCGCCGTAGGCGTCGCTGGTCCCCGCATAGAAGGTCACCTCGGCGGTCAGCAGGTCTGGGATGATGCGAAACAGATACTCGCGGAGGTTCGGCGCCCCCTCCCAGTAGCGGTCAAACCGCGTGAGGCGAATGAACTGGTCCGTCTTCCACGCGTCGAACTGAAAGGAGCCGCTGCCGATGGGCGACCGGTTGAACTGGGAATGGCGGAGCGAAAAACCCTTGGGATCACGCCCGGCGCGGACCGCCTCCGCCCGCAGTGCATCCCGGTTGAGGAGGTGTTCGGGCAGGATCCCCATGGTCCAGCTCCCGAACCCCGGCTCGAAGAGGCGCTTGTAGGTGATCTTGACCGCATACCGGCCGAGGGGCTCGACCGCCTTGACCGGCTCAAAGTCGGGGACGCGGGGCGAGAGATTCTCGGGCGCCATGATCGCCTCGTACGTGAACTTGACATCGCCCGAGTCGAACTCATGCCCGTCGTGAAAGAGGATCCCCTTCCGCAGCCGGAAGAGGACGACGGGATTGTGCTCGGTCGGCGGGACGAGTTCCGCGGCCCGCTCCCGGGTGATGATTGAGTCAGCCGCCTTCACAAAGCGCGAGGGATCGATTCGGTCCACGTACCCGCCGAGCAGGCGGTCGATCTTTGTAAAGAAGTCCTGATCGACCTCGCGGAGGGTGAACTTGATCCGAGGGGGCTGGCGCACCGTCACCTCGACCTGACGCTTGACGGGTTTGCGCCCCTCCGGTCCCGGTTCGGTCACCTCGATCTGCTCGACGCTCGATCGGCCGAGCAGCAACTCGACCCGCCGGACGAGCTTGAGCGCGGGCTCGCCCGCCGCCCGCGCCCGCTCAAGGTATCGGAGCAGCCCGTCAGCGGTGGCCGGAGCGCCGTCGGGCAGGCGTTGGGTCTCATCCACGGTGAGATACGCCTCTTCAAAGATCTCCCACGCCTCGGCCAGTCGCCCGCGGAAGGAGAGGTCGAGGTCCCGATCGATCAACCCTTCGAAGACGAGGGTGTTAATCGCCGCGCTGGCTGAATCGGCGGCGAGGGTGGGATTCAGGATGGACGCATCGCCAATGGAGGTCTCGATATACCGGGTGAGCCGGCCCGGATCCCCTTTCACCTGATCCTCGAAGGTGGGGACCCAGAAATAGGACTGCAGCAGAAAAAGACCGACGAGGGTCGGAGCCAGGATCAGGATCCGCTTTACCCGCATGGAGAACCCGGAGTGGACGCCACCTGCCTCTTGGTCATACCCCGGACCCTCGCTACTGTTGTCCCGAAACGGGCTCGGCCGGCGCCGTTTTCGGTGGCTCTGCCGGGATGACCGAGGCAGGCCCTCGTCTGGTAGCGTAGATCGTGAGGATGACCGAGGTGACCATGAAGAGGGCAGCAATGGCGGCGGTCAGCCGGTGGAGAAAGGTGGTCGGCCCCCGACCGCCGAAGACGGTCTGAGAGGACCCCCCACCAAAGGCTGCGCCAATGTCTGAACCCTTCCCGGTCTGGACCAGTATCACCCCGATCAGGGCCAACGCCAGCACGATATGGACAGCGACCAGAATTGTGTGCATAGCACCTCCGTTGTCCGATGACCGCTATTCGATGACCGATCACCGTTGTCCGATGACCGTAAGGAACGAAAGAGGGTTCCGGTACTCTGTCATCGGTCGTCGGTCAACGGTGAACTTTTTCGAAGTGGACAATACGGGCAAAGGCATCAGGCTTCAGGCTTGCCCCTCCGACGAGCACCCCATCGATATCCGGCTCGGCCATCAGCGCATCGATATTATCGGGTTTGACGCTCCCCCCGTAGAGGATTCGGACTGCCAGGCCCGCTGCCTCCCCCCAGAGCTCCCCCAACTGCTTCCGGATAAAGGCGTGAACCGTTGCCGCCTGCTCCGGGGTGGCGGTGTGCCCGGTTCCAATCGCCCAGACCGGCTCATACGCCACAACGGTCCCTTCCCCCGCCTGCGGAGGGATGTCACTCAGCCCTCCTCGGAGCTGCCCCTCGACCACCGGAAACGTGCGACCCTCCTCGCGCTCCGCAAATGTCTCGCCCACACAGAGGATGGGGGCGAGGTGGTGCCGGAGGGCTGCCCTGACCTTCCGGTTGATGTTGAGGTCAGTCTCACCGAAGTACTGTCTTCGCTCGGAGTGCCCCAAGATGACGTAGTGGCAGCCGAGGTCCGTCAGCATCACCGGCGAGACCTCGCCGGTATACGCCCCCTCCCCTTCCCAGTGCATGTTCTGCGCCCCGAGAACGATCCGTGAGCCCTGCAGTGTCTCGGCCACTACCTGTATTGCGGTAAAGGGGGGGCAAACCACCACGTCGACCCCGGCGATCTCTGCTAGCAGCGCCCGCAGCCGCTCGACGAGGGCCACGGCCTGAGCCGTGGTCTGGTACATCTTCCAGTTGCCGACAATCAACGGCTTCCGCACATCAACCCCAGCGGTCAGCGATCAAGAAACAGCAGTCAGCAGTCCGCTGTCAGCAGTCAGCAACCTGTATCCGGGAGAGCTGATAGCTGATTGCCGACAGCTGACAGCTTTACTTCTTGTCGGTTAATGCGGCGATCCCGGGCAGTTCCTTCCCCTCCAGAAACTCGAGCGAGGCCCCGCCTCCCGTCGAGATATGGGTCATCTTGTCCGCCACCCCTGCCCGGGTGACTGCCGCCGCAGTGTCCCCCCCGCCGATGATTGAAGTCGCCCCACTGGACGCGATGGCCGCCGCGATGGCCCAGGTCCCCTCATGAAAGGGAGGAACCTCAAAGACCCCCATGGGTCCGTTCCAGAGGATCGTGCGCGCCCCCCGGATGACGACGGCAAAGGCCTCCCGCGTCTTGGGGCCGATGTCGAGTGCCATCCACCCCTCGGGGATCTCGGGACCGTCCACCACGCGGGTCGGAGGATTCGGCTGAATCCGCTCCGCAACGACATGGTCGGACGCAGGCAGGAAGGCGACCTTTGCCGCCCGGGCCGCCTTCATCGTCTCGCGGGCAACCGCCAGCTTGTCTTCCTCCACCAGGGAACTTCCCACCGAACACCCGACCGCCTTCAAGAAGGTGTACGCCATCGCCCCGCCCAGGAGGAACGTATCCACCTTCCCGATAAGATTCTGGAGGACGCCGATCTTGTCCGAGACCTTGGCCCCTCCCAGCACCGCCACGAAGGGGTGCTCCGGCGCGGTGAGGAGTTTGCCGAGGTGTTCGACCTCCCTTCTCAGGAGGAAACCGGCCGCGGCCACGGGGACAAAACGGGTGATGCCAGCCGTCGAGGCATGGGCGCGGTGCGCAGCGCCAAAGGCGTCGTTGACATACACATCGCACAGCCCCGCGAGCGCCCGGGAGAACTCCGCTCCATTCTGCTCCTCCTCCGGGTGGAAGCGCAGGTTCTCCAAGAGGAGGACCTCGCCCGCGCTGAGCTTTGCGACCGCTTCGTGCACTGTCTCCCCAACACAATCCTCGGCCATCCCAACGGGCTCCCCGAGCAGCGCCGACAGACGTACCGCGACCGGTCTGAGGGACAGCTCGGGTGAGGGTTTGCCCTTGGGCCGACCGAGGTGGGAGCAGAGGATCACCCTCGCCTTCTGATGGCGCGCGTACCGGATCGTGGAGAGAGTCTCGCGGATCCGGGTATCATCGGTCACGCGGCCCTGCTCCAACGGGACGTTGAAGTCCACCCGGATCAGCACCCGCTTGTTGGCCAACGACACCTCGTCGATACACACCTTGTTCATGTGAGCGTCCGATGTCCGAGGTCCAATGTCTGGTTCATGGTTCAGAGTTCATAGTTCAGGGACGGGAGGATGAAAGTGCCACCCTGCCGTAAGTTCGAAGCCCTGAACCCTCAACCATGAACGCGGTCGTCCGTAGACGACCTCAGCGGGACGCCATGTACTTGATCAGATCGCGCAGCCGGCAGGAGTATCCCCACTCGTTGTCATACCAGGCCAAGACCTTCACCAGGGTGCCGTCGATCACCGAGGTGGAGGCGCCATCCACGATGGCAGAATGCGGGTCATGGATGAAATCAACGGAGACCAGGGGTTCCTCCGTATACTCCATGAGCCCCTGGAGCTCCCCCGCGGCCGCCTTCCTAAAGGCCTGGTTCACCTCCCCCTCCGACGTCACCCGTTCGACCTCAGCGACGAGATCGATCAGCGATACATTCGCGGTGGGGACACGGATGGCGATCCCATGGAGTTTCCCCTGCAGTTCAGGCAAGACCAACCCGACGGCTTTGGCCGCCCCCGTCGTGGTCGGGATCTGAGAGAGGGCTGCCGCCCGGGCCCGCCTGAGATCCTTGTGGGGAAGGTCGAGGAGCTGCTGATCATTGGTGTAGGAGTGAATGGTCGTCATGAACCCATGCTTGATGCGGAAGTGCTCGTGCAGCACCTTGGCCACCGGTGCGATGCAGTTGGTCGTGCAGGAGGCATTAGAGATGACGTGGTGCTTCTGGCGGTCGTACATCTTCTCGTTCACCCCGAGGACGATGGTGATGTCAGGGCCTTTGGCCGGCGCAGAGATGATCACCTTCTTCGCGCCGGCCTGCAGGTGCTTGGCGGCACTCTCCCGATCGGTGAAGCGCCCCGTGGACTCCACGACGTACTCCACCCCTAGCTCCTTCCACGGCAGGCCGGCCGGATCCTTGATGGACAGGACCTTGATCGCCTTGCCGTTCACCAGGATGGCGTCGTCTTTCGCCTCGACCTGGGCGGTGAGCCTCCCGAGGATCGAGTCGTACTTCAGCAGGTGGGCGAGGGTTTTGGCATCGGTGATGTCGTTCACCGCGACACATTCCAACGCCGCGTCCCGAAAGGATGCCCGGTACAGGTTCCGCCCGATCCGCCCGAAGCCGTTGATTCCAAAGCGAATGGCCACCATCGTCCTCCTTATCCTCGTTCCCGCGCGAGCGCGACATGTCACTCGGGACGATCTGAAAAAGCCTCATCCATGATAGGGGCCGCGCGCTGGGAAGTCAACCTCACAGCGTCCGCGCCAGCGTGTAGACGAGGACCGTGCGGGCCCCAGCCTTCATCAAGACCTTGGCGCACTCATTGACCGTCGCGCCGGTCGTGAGGACATCATCCACGAGGAGGAGGGATCGGCCCTCGACCCTTACCGGATCCCGGACGGCGAAGGCCCCGCGGACATTCCGCGCGCGGTCCCGCGCCTTCCCAGCCTGCGGCGGGGTGGGGCGGACGCGCTCTACGGTCCTCCGGAGGACTGGCCGATGGAGACGCTTGCCGACTACCCTGGCCAGGATATCAGCCTGGTTGAACCCTCGCTCTCGCTCTCGTCCTCGATGGAGGGGAACCGGCACAACCGCGTCGATGGCGCGCCCATCAAAGAGATCGGCGACTCGCGTCGCCATGAGGCGCCCCAGATGGGCCCCCAGGGCGATTCGTCGACCGTGTTTGAACAGGAGGAGGATCTCCCGGAGGGGATCGTCCCGGGCATAGAGAACGGCGGACCGGGCGAGAAGGTACTGGGGCGCCCGGGTCCGACACGCCTGGCAACGGTGCGAGGGGGGATGGGCGAGGGGACTGCCCCAGAAGGGGCGCCCGCACCGGGGACAGAAGGGGGCTTCGAGAATCCGGATCCCTCCCCAGCAGGCGCCGCAGACGACCGATCGGGATCCAATGCCGAGCGGGCCCTGACAGACGGCACACCAGGCCGGGAGCAGGAGCCGGAGGAGGGCAAAATAGAGTTCCGAGCCCCAGCGCTTGAAGCGGCCGCGCGTCTCGACCGAGCGACTCGACTGGGCTTGCGGAAGTTTCGACGAGGTCCTCATGCCGTGCCCCGCGCCGAAGGACGCTGGCGACGACGACCTCACACCGAAGGGCGAAGATGGCCGGAGGAAAGCGCCTTACCGACGTTCCTCCTCCTCCTGGCAAGCAATGCAGAACTCAGCAAAGGGGAGGGCTTCCAGGCGCTTGATGGCGATCTCTTCCCCGCACTTCTCGCACGTGCCGTACGTCCGGAGGCGGATCTTCTCCAGAGCGGCGTCCACCTGGCGCAAGAGCCGCCGTTCCGCATCACCCAGGGAAAGCAGGAACTCCTTGGTGTACGCGCTCGCTGCCTGGTCAGCCAGGTCCAACGTCCCTCCCTCCGTCTCGAACCTGGTGGCATTGCGCGAACGGACCCCGCTCACGAGCCCCTTCCGCTTTTCCAGGAGCCATTTCTCAAGTTCCTTGAGCTTCGACGCCCTCATCTAGCCTCGGTACTCCCGCTGGGGTGCATCACCCCAGAGCCACTCCAGATTGTAGTAACGCCGCGTTTCTGCGTCGAAAATATGGATGATGAGATCATGGTAGTCAAGCAAAATCCACCGCGCCTCTGGATACCCTTCCCGGTGATGCATCCGGACCTGCGCCTTCTCGAGGCACTCCCCGATGTGATCGGCAATGGCACGGACGTGCCGGTTGGAATCGGCACTGCAGATCAGAAAATGATCTGCAAGGCTCGAGATCCCCCGAAGGTCCAGGATGACAGGATTGTGCGCCTTGACCTCCCAGGCTGCCTGCGCTGCCAGATCGACCAGTCGCTCCGGATCTATTCTTCCCATCCTCCAAGCAGGCTCCCCTGGACCCCCTCTCTGGCCGCCTCTTGCCGCTCTTGATAGAGTCTGTTCTTGCTCATGTACGCGGCCACGGTGTCGGGGACCAGGAACCGGATGCTTCGCCCCTCCTCCACGAGCTGTCGGATCTCGGTCGAGGAGATATCCAGCGACACCACCTCCACCAGCAGAACCAGCCCCGGGACCAGCCCCCGGCGACTCAGGTCCGGAGTCACCTCTGCAATCTTCAGGTATTTGAACTGAGGGTTGCCGAGCTGTCGGCGCTGCTGAGGCGTCAGGGTCTCTTCTACCTCGTCGAGACGCCAGCCGGGTCGGGCGGTCACGACGACCTGGGCTAGGCGCAAGATCTCCTTCACCTCCTTCCAGGTGCTCATCTCCAGAAAGGTATCCACCCCCATGATGAACCACAGGTGGGTCTCCGGGCCGCACAGCGTGAGCAGCTCTCGCAGAGTCTCCACCGAGTAGGATCGGCCTGGTCGGTTGATTTCGATGGGGGAGACGCTGAAGTACGGGGTAAAGACCGTGGCCAACGAGACCATCTCATAGCGATGGATGGGTGCCGCCACGTCATGGTCTGTCTTATGGGGAGGACGGGCCGCCGGGACAAAGATGATGTGATCGAGGCCGAAGGCCCAGTAGATCTCCTCGGCCGCCCGCAGATGACCGAGGTGGATCGGATCAAACGTTCCCCCCATGACGCCGATACGCATGCTTAAAGCCTCGCAGTCAGCTGTCCGCAGTCAGCCATCAGCATACCGAGGGATTGGCCCCGCTCTCCAGGGCCGACTGCTGACCGCTGATAGCTGACAGCTGGTCAACAGCGAGAGTCACGGACCTGGCCCTCGCCGAGCACGATGAATTTCGTACAGGTAAGTTCCTTGAGTCCCATCGGGCCTCTGGCGTGAAGCTTTTGCGTACTGATGCCGATCTCCGCCCCTAACCCGAATTCCCCCCCGTCGGCAAACCGGGTCGAGGCGTTGACGAAAACGACCCCGGCATCCACCTCGCGCAGGAAGCGCTGCGCGCGACCATAGTCGCTCGTCACGATCCCCTCCGCCAGGCCAGAGCCGTACCGGTCGATGTGCGCCACCGCCTCCTCAAAGGAGTCCACGACCTTGATAGACAGGATCAGGTCGAGATACTCGGTCTCCCAATCGGTCTCGGTGGCCTCGCCAATATGGGGCAGGACCGCCCGCGTTCTTGGGCAACCTTTGAGTTCGACCCCCGCCGCCGCGAGGCGCGGAGCCACCTTGGGCAGGAACCCGCGCGCCACCTCCCCGTGCACCAGCAGCGTCTCGACGGCGTTACAGACCCCCGGCCGCTCCACCTTGGCGTTATAGACCACGTCCTCGGCCATAGGGAGATCGGCCGCTGCGTCCACGTAGATATGACAGAGCCCCTTCTCGTGGGCGATCACGGGGATGGTCGACGCCTCCTTGACCGTCCGGACCAGCTCCTCCCCGCCCCGGGGGATCACCAGATCGATGAATCGATCCAGCTTGAGGAGGGCGTGCACCGCCGCCCGATCGGTCGTCGCCACGATCCCGACGGCCCCCTTCGCGAGGCCCGCGGTCTCGGCACAGCTCGTGAGCACCGCCGCGATGGCCGTATTGGACCGGATCGCCTCCGAGCCGCCGCGTAGGAGGACCGCGTTGCCGGCCTTGAGGCACAGTCCGGTCACATCGGCGGTCACATTGGGCCGGGACTCGTAGATGACGGCGATCACGCCCAGAGGGACTCGCATGCGACCCACCCAGAGGCCGTTGGGGCGGCGCTCCATGCCGGTCACCTCCCCCACGGGATCGGGAAGAACCGCTATCTCCTCGAGCCCTCGCGCCATCGCCCGGACCCGGTCGGTGTTCAATCTGAGCCGATCGAGAAAGGCGGGCGGGTGCCCCCGGCCCTCCGCGGCGGCCAGGTCAGCCGCGTTCGCCGTGAGGATCTCCTCCCGGCGATCGAGCAGCCCCTGAGCCATCGCCCTCAGGGCCCGATTCTTGACCTCCGTCGAGGCGAGCGCCATGGCCCGCGCCGCCTCCCGCGCCTGACGGGCTAACGTCTCCACCTCCCTCAACTGCGCCCCTCCACAATCACCAGGTTGTCCCGATGGATGACCTCGTCAGAGTGCTTGTACCCCAGGATCCGCTCAATCTCGCTACTCTTCCGTCCCTTGATCCGTTCCACCTCTTCCGCGCTGTAGTTGACCAGGCCCCGGGCGAACTCTTCCCCTTCGGCCCCCAGGATCGACACCACATCACCGGCGGCAAACGCCTTGACCGTCCCCTGGACACCTGAGGGGAGGAGGCTCCGTCCCTGCTCCATGAGAGCCCGTTTCGCCCCCGCATCCACCCGGATCTCTCCTTTCGGACGGGTGGCGAAGGCCAGCCATCGCTTCCGGCTCCCCATCCTGGCCGCCTGGGGGAGGAAGAGGGTTCCCAGGGACTCGCCGGCTAGGAGGCGGAGGAGGATATCCGCCGTGAGACCATTTGCCACCAGCGCCGGAATGTGGGCACCGGTGGCCACGCGGGCCGCCTCCACTTTGGAGGCCATCCCCCCGATCCCGACGGCTGTCCGGGCTGGGCCGGCCCAAAACGTGTCCGGGGGGAAGGGGCTCGAGAGGACCGGGATCAACCGCGCGCCTGGATCAGAGCGGGGATCCGCGGTATACAGCCCCTCCTGATCCGTGAGCATCACAAGAAGATCCGCGTCCACCAGCGAGGCGACCAATGCCGAGAGGATGTCGTTGTCGCCGAACTTGATCTCCTCGACGGCCACGGTGTCATTTTCGTTGACGATGGGAAGGACCCCGAGGTCAAGGAGCGTGAAGAGCGTATGTCGAGCGTTCAGGTATCGGGCTCGGTCCCGGAGATCTTCCTGCGTAAGGAGGATCTGGGCCACCTTGATCCCGAAGGGCCGAAAGGCCTCCTCGTACGTCGCCATGAGCACACTCTGGCCGACGGCGGCCGCCGCCTGCTTCAAGGGGATGGTGCGCGGTCTTTCCATCCGCTCGAGCCGCTCGAGCCCGGCCATCACCGCCCCCGAGGAGACCAGGATGGTCTGCACCCCTTGGGCCATCGCGGAGGCCATCTGTTTCGCGAGGCCCTGGATGGCCTCCACCTGCAGGCAGGCGGTCCCCCCGGACAGGACCCCCGAGCCCACCTTGACCACCAGGCGTCGCACCTGCTTACAGAGCTCTCTGCGCTCCACCGCTCTCCCTCTGGCCTGGCGCTCGCCTGAGGCTCTGCTGGAGTCCATCTTTCAGCGCGGGAATACCTGTCTTCGTTAAGGCCGAGACGGGGTACAGGGGGATTCCCCGGCCGGCAAAATAGCGCTGGCAGCGCGCGAGATTCCTCTCGTGGGGCAGATCGATCTTATTGGCCGCCACCAGTCGCGGGAGCTCGGTGAGGGGATGACGGTACGCTCGAAGCTCTTCCTCCACCACCTCGAACGCCTTGAGGGGATCGTGACCCTCCGAAACATCGAGGACGTGCACGATCAGGCGGACCCGCTCGATGTGACGGAGAAAGTCGAGACCAAGACCCGCACCTCCCGAGGCGCCAGCGACGAGCCCCGGGATGTCAGCCACCGTCATGCGCTCGTTCAGGGAGAGATCAAGGACCCCCAGATTGGGGACGAGAGTGGTGAAAGGATAATCGGCGATCTTCGGCTGCGCCGCAGTCAGGGCCCGCAGAAGGGTGGACTTGCCGGCATTGGGAACCCCCACCAGCCCGACATCGGCCAGGAGCTTCAGCTCCAACAGGAGCGTTCGCTCCTCGCCCGCCCGTCCCTCCTCGGCAATCCGCGGTGCGCGGCGCGTGGCCGTGGCAAAGGCCGCGTTGCCCCGGCCCCCTCGCCCGCCGCGGGCCACCAAGACCTGCTGCCGGTCTTCCGTCAGGTCCCCGAGGAGCCGCCCCGTCTCTTTGTCCGTAATCACCGTACCGAGGGGAACCCGGATGATGATATCCGCCCCGTCACGACCGCGCTTCTTCTTCCCCTGTCCGTGGCCCCCGTGCGGCGCCCGATACTCCTGCTGGTATTTCGGATCGAGGAGGGTCCCCACCGACCGGGAGGCTTCCACGTGCACGTGACCTCCCCGTCCGCCGTCCCCTCCGTCCGGCCCCCCGCGGGGGACGTACTTTTCACGCCGAAAGCCGATGCAGCCTTTTCCGCCGTGGCCCGCTCTGACCTTGATCCGGGCAACATCGATGAACACAAACGCGCGTGCCTCTCAGCTGTCCGCCCGCGGCCATCTGATGCTGGGATGCTGGGAGGCGAGCAGGCAAGAGGGCAAAAGCCCCGGTGGTGGTGCGTTTCCCCATCCCAGCCTTCTAGCCTTCTAGCCTCCTAGCTTTCCGGGGCCGAAATGGGCGTGACGTTCACGAAACGGCCTCGGCCTCCCCGCTCGACGACGGAAACGATCCCACTCACCTTCGCGTACAGCGTATCGTCCCGACCGATCCCGACGTTCCAGCCGGGCTTGAATCGGGTGCCGCGCTGCCGAACCAGGATGCTCCCGCCGGTGACTGTCTGCCCAGAGAAGGCCTTCATCCCGAGCCGCTGCGAGTGGCTATCGCGGCCGTTTCTCGAACTCCCCATCCCCTTCTTATGCGCCATTGCTCCCTCCGTTCATGGTTCATGGTTCAGAGTTCATGGATGCTACTCATCCCTTCGGTCCATGGAAGGCGAGCGGCGCTCCCCGAGCCCTCGATACCATGAACCGTGAACCCTGAACTATGAACCCGTAGCGATTTCCTCAACTCGCAGACGGGTCAGCGCCTGGCGGTGTCCGGTCTTGCGCCGGTACTTTTTCCGCCGCTTGAACTTGAAGACCGTGATCTTGGGGCCCCGCGCCTGCGCCACAATGGTCGCCCGAACCTTCGCCCCGGCGACGATGGGGGCCCCGACCTTGACCTCTTCCCCCTCGCCGACCAGCAAGACCCGGGAAAGCTCGACGACATCCCCCACGC
>JAHFDE010000030.1 GCA_023249165.1 Candidatus Methylomirabilota bacterium
TGCGGCTATTTTTAATACGGTTGTCGCGATCCGAAACGAGAGGCACGAAAAGGGGACATTCTACTTTTCTCTTGCGGGGCAGGCCTCGATGCCGTACGGTGGCGCCATGCATCGCACCGCACGGGCCTCTGTCGGCGGCATCTGCTACCACGTGATCAACCGGGGCAACGCCCGCGCGGAGGTCTTTCGCCAAGCGGGGGACTATCAGGCTTTCGTGGAGCTGTTGCGCGAGAGTGTCGAGCGGGTGAGGGTGCGGGTGTTGGCGTACTGCCTGATGCCGAATCACTTTCACGTCGCGGTGTGGCCGCGGGCCGACGGGGATTTGAGCCGCTGGATGCAGTGGCTGCTGACGGCGCAGGTTCGGCGGCATCACCGCCACTATGGCAGCAGCGGGCACGTGTGGCAAGGGCGCTTTAAGGCGTTCCCGATTCAACAGGACGAGCACCTGTTCACGATCCTGCGCTACATTGAGCGCAATCCCTTGCGGGCTGGGTTGGTGGCCCGGGCGGAGGACTGGTTGTGGTCGAGTCTGCGTGAGTGGGGGAGGCCGAAGACTTTCCTCGACCCCGGGCCCGTGCCCCGGCCGGCGGATTGGGTCGCCTGGGTGAATGAGGCCATGACGGAGGGCGACATGGAGCACATCCGGCACAGCGTCAACCGGGGCACCCCGTTTGGGGTCGAGGCGTGGGCGGTGCGGACCGCGCGGCACCTCGGGCTGGAGGCCAGCCTGCGTCCCCGCGGCCGACCACGCAAGGGCCAGGAAAAGTAGAATGTCCCCTTTATCCTTCTCCCCTTTATCCTTCTTTATCCTTTTATCCTTTATCCCTCTTTCATGCTAAAAGAGCATGGTTTATAGTCGACCCCGAAGTTGCTTGAGATGGTAGGACCGACATAGAGGATGAGCAAGCCGCAATCGTTTCGTGGCGCGATGGCTTGGCAGAGGTGGTCGTCGTCTTCCCAACCAACGTGTGGGAGTACGATGTTCTGGATCACTTTCCTTTCAAGGACGTGGATATCGAGAAGGTAAAGCAAGGCGGAGTGCCGCAGTCGGCCAAATAGCACCGCGACTGCTTCTGAATCAAAGTAGGAACCTAGCGGGCCACTACGAATCCCTCCGGGTTGCGCTCCGGCGAGTGTGAGGGAGGTTCCTTGCGGCCAGCGCAATGGTCTCACGCTGCCCAGGTTTTTGTCGCGTTGACTGCTCTGGTTGTCATAACTCAGAGCGTCTCCCTTGTGTTGCGGGCTAGCAGCGACAAGAGCGACGTCGGCGTTTTCTATCGTTCCGCACGACTGCTCAACGAAGGGGCCGGTGCTGACTTCTACACCGAGCGTGATACGGCAACGGGATGGTATCGCACGATACCACCAGCCGGTCTTGTCATCTTCCAGCCGCTGGCTCGCCTGAATCGCACGGCGGCGGGTTGCATATGGGCTGTGCTGAATGTGGCCTTCCTCGTAACGGCGGTCCTGGCGCTGGGGGCCTACATCACCTGCATCGACTATGAGCGGCAATACTACCAAGACGCCTTTCCCTGGATCGTTGGGGTCCTGGCTCTTCTGGCCAGCGAAAGCATTCATGTCGGCCAGTTCAGTGTGCTGTTTGTCGCGTGCTGGATCTTTTCTCTGGCGGCCCTCGCCCGTGGTCGCAGCTCATGGGCCGGTCTGAGTCTCGCGTTGCCCAGCGTTATCAAGCTCTATCCCGCCTTGATGCTGGCCGTCCCGTTGGCTGGGTGCAGACGCCGCTGGGCATCTGTGATCGCGTTTTTTTTCCTCGGTGTGCTCGTATTCGGTGCGATCGTTCCATTCGTCGCGCTGGGGCCGCGAGCGTGGGAGCTCACGGAATCGTTCCTTCTGAATGCGATTCTTGGCGGAGAGGGACGGGTCGCCGGATACACCCTGTTGGGGGGGTCGAACCAGGGCCTGGATTCCGTTTTGCTACGATACCTTACTGACAGCCCCGCCTTCCATTCCCGTCATCGCAGCATTCCGCATCTCGCGCTGGATCGTCAGGTTGTTCTTCAGCTGGCCAATTGGCTCCGCGCGGCAATACTGATCACGACGATCGCTACCGTGGTGCGTTCGCGGTGTCGTCTGGACCGCTATCCGCTGAATGCATTAATGCACTTTGCCGCGCTGTGGTCGGCAACGCTGTATGTGATTCTGCCGGAGACAAAGGCGAGGTACGCTGTCTACACCGTCCTTGCCTTCCTGCCCATGTGCATGCGTGCCTCACGGGCCCGAGCCGAGTGCAATCGCGCTGCCTTTGTCGCCTGGTTCGGTACGATCGTGTTGTGCCTCGTGATGGTCTTGCAGGCGTTCCCGACATGGGTGTACCCTTTCGGGATAGGATATGTGGGCCAGCTTGCCCTTTGGGCCCTCAACGTGAAGCAGACGGCGTACATGCGCGCCGCTTCTGAATCATTAGGACATAGCCCGGCAGGCACGACTTGACAACGGAAGAAATCCTGTTAGAATGGCGCGGTTATCCGTGGAGCGGGGGTGGGGGTTCTGATGATGACGGGGCGGACATATAGCGCGAAGCCGGGCGAGGTCGAACGGCGCTGGTACGTCGTGGATGCGCAGGGCAAGGTCTTGGGGCGGCTTGCCAGCGAGGTGGCGATGGTCCTTCGGGGCAAGCGGAAGCCCCAGTTCACCCCTCATGTGGACGCCGGGGACTTTGTGATCGTCGTCAATGCCCAGAAGATCCGGCTCACCGGCAAGAAATTACGGCAGAAGATCTATTACCACTCCTCGCGGTACCCCGGAGGGCTGAAGGCGACGGCCGCAGGTGACCTGCTGAAGAAGCACCCTGAACGCCTGATCCAGCGTGCGGTCCGGGGCATGCTTCCCAAGAGCAAGTTAGGGGATGCTCTCTACCGGAAGCTCAAGGTGTACGCCGGCGAGAAGCATCCGCACCAGGCCCAGAAACCTGTTCCCTTAGCGGTTCGGTGAGGAGAGTCGTGGCCAATACGGCAGCTTACTACGGGACCGGAAGACGGAAGAGCGCGGTGGCCCGGGTTCGACTGAAACCGGGGGAGGGCAGGATCGTGGTCAACCGCCGGCCGATGGACGAATATTTTGGTCGGCCCACCCTTCGCATGGTGATCGCCCAACCCCTGAAGGTCGTCGGCGTGGAGGGAAAGTATGATGTTATCGCCGACGTCCGGGGCGGCGGCAGTACGGGACAGGCGGAGGCGATTCGACACGGGATCTCTCGAGCCCTCTTGGCGGTGGATGGGGGACACCGTCCTCCCCTTCGGCAAGCGGGCCTGCTCACCAGGGATCCCCGCGTCAAAGAGCGCAAGAAGTACGGACAACGGGGGGCCCGCGCACGATTCCAGTTCTCCAAACGCTAGCCGGAGCATGGGTGCGAAAAAGGAGGGTCACCCCGGTGACCTTCCTTTTTTTGTGTCTCGATGTCTAAGAGGGAAAGGATTGTCGGGATGAAGCGAAAGGTGGCCGTCGCCGGGGCCAGCGGGTACACCGGTGCGGAACTCCTCAGGCTCTTGGTTCAGCATCCGGCGGTGGAGGTGGCGGTGGCAACGTCTGAGACCTACACCGGCAAACCGGTAAGGGCGGCCCTCCCCGGCCTCTCTGGACTCGTGGACCTGTTCTTCGAGCCCCTGGACCCGACGAGGCTCGCCTCGGTCGCGGAGATCGTCTTTCTGGCCTTGCCGCATACCGCCTCGGCTACGCCAGCCGCCGCTCTCCTGCAGGCCGGGTGCCGCGTGATCGATCTCAGTGCCGACTTTCGTCTCCGGGACCCTGCGGTCTACGAACGGTGGTATCGGGCGGCCCATCCGGTGCCCCACCTCCTTCCAGAGGCGGTGTGTGGCCTGCCGGAGCTTTACCGGGAAAGTATCCGACAGGCCCGATTGGTCGCTGTCCCCGGTTGTTATCCGACAGGGGCCCTCCTGGGCCTGCAGCCACTCGTGCGTGCGAGAAAAATCGCCCTGGATTCGATCATCGTGAATGCGGCCTCTGGGACCTCCGGAGCGGGGCGCAAGCTGGATCTGCCTCTTCACTTTTCCGAGGCGAACGAGAACTTCAAAGCCTATGCGGTTGCCTCGCACCGCCACACGCCCGAAATGGAGCAAGAACTTTCGCGGCTCGCGGGACAGGAGGTGGTTCTCTCTTTTACGCCCCATCTGGTCCCGATGACCCGCGGCATCCTGAGCACCATCTACGCGACTCTGATCTCCCCGATGGCGGTGGAGAGCCTGCACGAGCTCTTTCACCACGCGTATAAGGGAGAACCCTTCCTCAGGGTCCTGCCTCCGGGAACCTTTCCCGAGACCAAGCAGGTCTGGGGCTCGAATTACTGCGACATCGGGGTTGCGGTGGATTCGCGGGCGGGGAGGGCCATCATCATCACGGCTCTCGATAATCTGGTCAAGGGGGCGGCAGGCCAGGCGATCCAGGCGATGAACCTGATGGTCGGGTTGGACGAGACCCTCGGCCTTGAAGCAGCCCCGCTCTTCCCGTAAATCGGCAACCGATGAAAGAAGCAGTCAGCCGTCAGCTATCAGCCGTCAGCAAGGTGGGAGTCCCAGCAGTCATCCCCGAAATCCTCAAGCTCATAGCTGACAGCCGATTGCTGAGTCCTTGCGAATTGCTGACAGCGGACTGCTGACAGCTAGCTGTCGGTTGCTGAGTGTGAGCCATGAACGGTGAGCGTTTTTCAGAACTGCAGGGGGGGATCACGGCCGTCCGTGGGGTGCGGGCGGCGGGGGTGCACTGCGGCATCAAAAAGGCGAAGCCGGACCTTGCCCTCATCCGGACCGCGGAGCCCAGCCCGGTGGCAGGGGTCTTCACCACCAACCGGGTCAAGGCGGCCCCGGTCCTCTGGTGCCAAAAGCGTCTGCAGGAGGGTAGGCGCCTGTCGGCGATTGTGGTCAACAGCGGCAATGCCAACGCCTGCACCGGGCTTCAGGGGCTCCAGGATGCCGAGAAGATGGCCCAGCTCACTGCTGCCGCCGTAGGGTGTCCGGTGGAAGAAACCTTTGTCTGCTCTACGGGGATCATCGGCCGGACACTCCCGATAGACCGCATCGCCTGGGGAATTCGCGAGGCGGCCGCTCGGCTTCGGGAGGACGGGGGACCCGAGGCTGCCCGGGCGATCATGACGACCGACACGGTCCCGAAGGAGGCGGCGGTTGCAGTAGATGTGGAGGGACGTCGAGTCCACGTGGGGGGCATGACAAAAGGTGCGGGGATGATCGCCCCCCGAATGGCCACCATGCTCGGCTTTCTCGCCACTGATGCCGTCCTTCAAGCCGCTGACCTTCAGGCGCTTCTCGTGGAGGCGGTCGACCGATCCTTTCATTGCATCACGGTGGATGGGGACACCAGTACCAACGATACGGTCCTCTGTTTTGCTACCGGCAAAGCCGGGGGCCCCCCGCTTCACCCGGGGGCGCCAGGATGGACAACCTTCCGGGAGGCTCTCGTGGAGGTCACCCGGACCCTGGCGAAGAAGATCGTGGCCGACGGCGAGGGGGCGACCAAGCTCGTGACGGTTCAGGTGGCCGGGGCCCCCTCTCCCGAGGCGGCGCGGCGCATTGCCTTCGGGGTCGCCAATTCCCCACTAGTGAAGACCACCTTTTTCGCTCAGGACTGCAACTGGGGACGGATCATGGCAGCCATCGGGGCTTCCGGGGTCGATGTGGATCCCGAGGCGATCGATATCAGGATCGGAGAGGTGCCCGTGGTTTCAGGCGGCGTCGGTCTCGGCTCGGAGGCTGAGGAGGCAGCCCACAAGGTCATGACCCTGCGTGAGTTCGTCGTGGCGATCGATCTCAACCTGGGAGAGGGAGCGGCGGTCATCTGGACCACCGATCTGGGCTACGAGTATGTGCGGGCGAACGTGACCTACCGCAGCTAGCGGCCGGAGACCGGCCGAGTTTATAGGGTTCTTTGGGTTTAAACCCAACAAACCCAACAGACTCAACGAACCCAATGAACCCAATGAACATGACACCCAACACCCGATCGTGGCTTGTCAGATGGGCTCCGGATGTGATATGAGAGAGTAGGTTGCGATAGGCCACAATACACACGCCTTCGGATCTTCCGGCCGGTGTTTGCGCTGGGCAAATGGCGCGGAAGAGGTGAAGAGGGCGGCGGATGAACCGGTGAACAGGAGGGATGTATGCCGGATGTGACGATGAAGGAGCTCTTGGAAGCGGGGGTCCACTTCGGACACCAGACCAAGCGCTGGAACCCGAAGATGAAGAAGTATCTCTTCGGGGAGCGGAACGGCATCTATATCATCGACCTCCAGAAGACCATCGAGAAGTTCAATGAGGCGTGCCGGTTCATCGGGGAGCTCGCGGGGCGTGGAGATTCGGTCCTCTTTGTGGGGACCAAGCGGCAGGCGGCTGATTCCGTCAAAGAAGGGGCGGAGCGGAGCGGGATGTTTTACGTGCATCATCGCTGGCTCGGCGGGACCTTGACGAATTTCCAGACCATCCGGAAGAGCGTCAACCGGCTCAAACAACTGGAGCAGATGCAGTCGGATGGCAGCCTCGAGGGGCTCCCAAAAAAGGAGGCGCTGCATCTCGGCCGCGAGATCGAAAAGCTGAACCGGACGCTGGCGGGGATCAAGGAAATGAGTCGGCTGCCCGGGGCCGTCGTGGTCGTCGATACCAAGCGGGAGCGGATCGCCGTTCGGGAGGCCCGGCGCCTTGGCATCCCCGTGGTGGCTCTGGTGGACACCAACTGTGATCCGGAGGAGATTGACTATCCGATCCCGGGCAATGATGATGCCATCCGCTCCATCAAACTGATCACGTCTCGATTGGCCGACGCGGTTCTAGAGGGGCGGGGGACCGTTGACCGGGGACTGGAACGGGAGATGCTCGAGGGGGCCGAGGCGGTCAATGTGGGCTCGGTCGAGGCGCTGCCGGCCGTCAAGGAGGAGGCCGAAGCCCTGTAAGATGTCGACCGCTAGCGGCAGACCGTCCGCGAGGGCTTGGACGGCCGGAATGGGAAATCCCTGATGGAGATCGCGGCGTCGCAGGTCAAGGAGCTCCGAATCAAAACCGGGGCGGGCGTGATGGAGTGCAAGTCAGCCCTGGCGGAGGCTCGGGGGGATTTCGAACGGGCAGTCGCCATCCTCCGGGAGCGGGGGATGGCGAAGGCGGCCCGGAAGGCGGGGCGGACGGCGACCGATGGACTGATCGTCGCCTACGTCCATCCCGGCGGCCGGATCGGGGTGTTGATCGAGGTGAACTGCGAGACCGATTTTGTGGCCCGGACCGAACAATTCCAGGCCTTGACCAAGGATCTGGCGATGCATGTGGCGGCCATGAATCCCCTCTACCTTCGGCGGGAGGAGGTGCCCGAGACGGTGCTCGCCGAGGAGCGGCGAATCTTGCAGGTGCAGGCAGCGGGCAGCAGTAAGGCGCCCGAGGTCGTCGAGCGGATTGTGCAGGGCCGGCTGGAGAAATTCTTTGTCGAGACGTGTTTGATGAACCAGCCCTTTGTCAAGGACCCAGAGCGGACAGTCGAACAGGTCATCCAGGAGGCCATCAGCACGATCGGGGAAAACATCGTGGTCCGGCGCTTCTGCCGATACCAACTCGGCGAGGCGTCCGACGACAAGAGTCGGATGTCCTAGGTCCGATGTCCGAGGTCTCGAGGAGCTCGACTTCGCGGAGTCTTGGCAGAACGGAGTTCCGATGACATCGGACGCCGGACCTCGGACGTGCAGACGTAGCTATGGACCTCAAATACAAGCGAATCGTCCTCAAGGTCAGTGGGGAGGCGTTGGCGGGAGATCAGGGGTATGGAATCAGCCCCGAGGTGATTCGCTTTGTCGCCGGGGAAATCGAGGCGGTCCACGCTTTGGGGGTCCAGATCGCGGTCGTGGTGGGGGGCGGCAATATCTTCCGCGGCCTGGCGGCGACCGCGGCCGGCATGGATCGGGCCACCGCCGACTACATGGGGATGTTGGCGACGGTCCTGAACGGTCTGGCGCTGCAGGATGCCCTGGAGAAGCGCTGGGTTGACACGCGCGTACAGTCGGCCATGGAGATGCGAGAGGTTGCGGAGCCCTTCATTCGCCGTCGGGCCATCCGGCATTTGGAGAAGGGTCGGGTGGTGATCTTTGTCGGCGGGACCGGCAATCCATACTTCTCGACGGACACCGCGGCGGCGCTCAGGGCCATCGAGATCGGGGCAGAGGTCGTCTTTAAGGCCACGAAGGTGGACGGGGTGTATACGGCCGATCCGCTGCAGGATGCGACCGCCCAGAAGTTCGAAGAGCTAAGCTATATCGAGGTGCTCAGTCAGAAGCTGAAGGTGATGGATTCCACGGCCATCTCGCTCTGTATGGACAACCGGTTTCCCATCGTGGTCTTCAACCTCCATGAACGCGGACGCTTGAAGGGGCTGGTGTTGGGGGAGCGAGTGGGGACCATCGTCAAGGAACGGTAGGCCATGGTCAAGGATGTGTTGGATCGGGCAGAGGGGGCCATGAAGAAGGGGGTCGAGTCGGTGGGGCGGGACTTTGCCGGGGTCCGAACCGGTCGCGCTTCTACGGCGCTCCTGCAAGGGATCACCGTGGAATGTTATGGAAGCATGACTCCGCTCCAGCAGGTGGCCACCGTGGCCACCCCCGAGACCCGTCTGATCACCATCCAGCCCTGGGATCCGAACCTGGTTGCAGCCATCGAAAAGGCGATTCTGAAATCGGGCCTGGGGATTACTCCCTCGAACGACGGGCGGGCGATCCGGATCGCCATCCCGCCCCTCACTGAAGAGCGGCGAAAGGAGTTGGTCCGTGTCGTGCGGCGCATCGCGGAAGAGGGGCGGGTTGCCATTCGGAATCTCCGGCGCGACGCCAACGAAAAGCTCAAGGTCCTCGAGAAGCAGAAGAAGATCACCGAAGATGATCTCAAGAAAGGTAGCGAATCGGTCCAGAAGCTCACCGACAAGTACATCAAGGAACTCGAGATGGCCTTGACCACCAAGGAGAAGGAGATCCTTGAGTTCTGACAGACGTCCCCTCGCGGCCAGGCGTGGCTCTTGAACGCTTTCTTCCACCCCTCCCCCGACGATCTTTTTTCTTTTCCTCTGCCCAGTCGCAGACATGCCTCCCGGGACCCCCGGAAGGCCGAGTTGTCTCTCGTGGGGATCTGGCCGTGCACGGCAGAAGGCTCCTAAGCGCCCTGATCCTCCTTTTTCCCTTTCTCCTCCTCGTCATCTACGGTGGGGAAAGGGGATTTGCCCTGCTGGCGATGGTGGCCGCGGTGATCAGCGTGTGGGAGTTCACCCGGCTGGTAGATCCCTCCGTGCCCTGGCGGGCGCTGGCTCTGCTGGGGGCGGCCGGGCTTGTGGGGGCGACCGCATTGGGCGGTATGGAGTGGTTCGGTCCGGGCGTGCTGCTCTTGCTGTTGCTGGAGCTTTCCCGTGTCGTCGGGGGTGGAGAGGACATGGAGGCCAACCTTCGTCACGCCACCCTCTGTGTTGTCGGGGTCCTGTATGTTGCCGGTCCCCTGAGCTTCGCCGTCGCCCTCAGAGGGATGCCGGAGGGGGTGCGCTACATCCTTGTCGCGTGCACCATTGTCTGGATTGGAGATACCGCCGCATTCTACATAGGGTCAAGCCTGGGGCGGCGGCCGTTGGCCCCGCGGCTCAGCCCCAAGAAATCTGTCGAGGGGAGTGTGGCCGGATTGGTGGCGAGCATGCTCGCGTCCTGGTTGGGTACGCGCGCCTTGGGCATGCCGGTCCCCTTCCTCTCCAGCCTCCTTTTGGGAGCCGTGATCGGGGGTGCGGGGCAGCTGGGAGACTTGGTCGAGTCTGGCATCAAACGCGCCTTCCACGTGAAAGACACGAGTGACCTCATCCCGGGTCATGGAGGGATGCTCGACAGGATGGACAGCCTCCTCTTTGCACTCCCCGTCTTCTACCTCTGGGTCAGGATGGAATGGATCTAGCGGCGGCGCGAGAAAGCCCTCTCGCTTGGTGCGTGATGGTCTCGCGGGGAGGCCTGGCAGCCTTGAGCGGCGTCCTCCTTGCGCTGAGCTTTCCCAGGTTTGACTTGGCCCCTCTCGCCTTCGTGGCCCTCATCCCGCTCCTGGTAGGGCTGGACGGCGTCCCTGCCCTGCAGGGCACGTATCTGGGGATCATCGCAGGGGCAGTCTTCTCGCTCATGAGCATCCCCTGGGTTGTTCATACGATGACCGCGTACGGAGGGCTTCCCCTCCCTGTCGGCGTCCTGCTTCTTGTCGCGCTTTCGCTCTACCTTGCGCTCTACGTGGGGGTCTTTGCGTTCGGGGTCACGCGACTGTCACCCGAAGGCGGTCTCGGCTATCTCGTGGGTGCTGCGACTCTGTGGGTCGGCCTCGAATATCTGCGCACCTTCCTCTTGACCGGCTTTCCCTGGAATCTCCTCGGGTATACCCAGTACAGGAGCCTTTCGATCATCCAGGTCGCATCAATCACGGGCGTCTACGGGGTCTCATTTCTGCTGGTCCTGGTCAATGCCGCGGTGGCGCTCGCTTGTCTTCACGTGCGACGGAGCGCGCGGCAGGCCTTGATGCCCGTGCTGGGGGTAGGCGTGCTCCTCATCGGGACAGTGGTGTTCGGCATGGGACGGAGGGTGTCGGCCGAGATTCCCCTGAGGGAGATCCGGGTATCGGTCGTCCAGGGGAATATCGAGCAGGGGATCAAGTGGGACCCGGGGTTCGCGGGCCGGACGATCGCCGTCTATGATCGTCTGACCCGCAGGGCAGACCGGGAGGCGGACCTCATCGTCTGGCCCGAGACCGCCGTCCCTTTTTTCCTCCGGGAGGGGGGACCGTTGACACGACGGGTCCTCAACCTCGCGATGGAGGTACAGGCGCCTCTTTTGGTCGGGAGCCCGGATCGCGTGAGCGACGCCTCGCCTCGCTACTACAACAGCGCCTTCCTCATCTCGCCGGCGGGGGAGATTGTGCAAAAATATGATAAGATGCATCTGGTCCCCTTTGGGGAATACGTTCCCTTGTCATCGCTCCTCTTTTTCGTGCACAAAATGGCGGCCGGGATCGGCGATTTTAGCGCCGGAGAGGCCTTCACGGTCTTCGAGACCCCCAAGGGACGCTTTGGGGTTCTGATCTGCTTTGAGACCATCTTTCCCGATCAGGTCCGTCGGTACGTTCTCGCCGGGGCCGACTTCCTGGTGAATATCACCAATGACGCCTGGTTCGGGGACTCCGCTGCCCCATATCAGCATCTGAGTATGGCTGCGCTGCGGGCGGTGGAAAACGGGGTCTACTTGGTGCGGGCGGCGAACACCGGGATCTCCGCCCTGGTCGCCCCGTCGGGCCAGATCCTGGAGCAGTCAGACCTCTTTGTCGAGGCCGTCCTGTCGGCAACGATGGCTCCCCGGTCGGGGGGGACGTTCTATACGAGACGCGGGGATCTGTTCGCCTGGGGCTCTGTGCTCATCAGCCTCTTCCTCCTGGCCTCCAGGAGGCGGGCGGGGCGCAAGGAAAGGAGGAGACGATGACGGTCGAACTCGGTAAGCGACTTGAGGCGGCAGTGGCGAAAATCGAAAACCTCTGGGCCTATCTTTGACCTGCCGGCGAAGGCACAGCGGGCTGAACAGTTAGAGCAGATCGCCCAGGGCCCTGACTTTTGGAAGGAACCGGATCGAGCCCAACGGCTTCTCAGGGAGCTCGGGGAGCTGAAGGAGACACTGTCACTCCACGCTGCGCTCAGGAGTGAGGTCGAAGATCAGCGAACAATGCTGGAACTGGCTCGGGAGGCGGACGACGAGGAGGCCCTCAAGGAGGTCGAGGGAACGGTCAAGACGTTGGAGCAACGGATCAGCGATCTGGAGCTCCGCGTTCTCCTCTCTGGCCCCCACGATCGTGGGAATGCCATCCTCTCGATCAATCCGGGGGCGGGCGGGACCGAGTCCCAGGATTGGGCCCAGATGCTGCTGCGGATGTACGTGCGCTGGTGTGACGGCAGAGGCTTGAAGACGCAGGTCCTCGATCTCCAGCCGGGGGAGGAAGCGGGGATCAAGGGGGCGGTCGTTTCTGTCGTCGGTCCCTACGCGTACGGCACCCTCAAGGCCGAGGTGGGGGTCCATCGCCTCGTCCGGATTTCACCGTTTGATGCCAGCCACCGACGGCACACCTCCTTTGCCTCGGTGGCGGTCCTGCCCGAGGTGGAGGAGGTCGAGGTGGTGATTAACGAGAAGGACCTGAAGATCGAGACCTTCCGGGCAAGCGGGCATGGGGGGCAACACGTGAACGTGACCGACTCGGCCGTCCGGATCACCCACCTCCCGACCGGGACTGTGGTCTCGTGCCAGAATGAGCGCTCCCAGCACAAGAACAAGGCCCTCGCCATGAAGGTGCTCCGATCCCGACTGTATGAACATTTCCGGGAGAAACAGGAGCAGGAGATGCAGGCGTTGGCCGGTGAAAAGAAGGAGATCGCCTGGGGATCGCAGATCCGATCCTATATCCTCGCGCCGTATCAGCTCGTGAAGGACCATCGCACAGGCGTGGAGACCGGGAACGTCGAGGCGGTCCTGAGTGGGGCGATCGACCCCTTCGTGAACGCCTATCTGTTTCAGCCGGCTCGCCGCCTTTCACCTTGACAGACTTGAATGTTCCTCTTTACACTTTTCAGAATACGACCACGTCACAGTGGAGGTCGGGGTGGAAGAGAGCAGTCCGCTGATCCGGGAGCGGCAGGGGAAGCTCGAGAAGCTGCGACGGATGGGGATCGACCCATACGGCTCGCGTTGGGAAGTCACCGCGCTGGCCGGTGACCTTCAGCAGCAGTACCGCGACACGGCGGCCGCCTTCTTCGATTCCAAGGCGGTGGCCGTCAGCCTGGCCGGTCGGCTGATGACGCTGCGCGACCATGGGAAGACGACCTTCGCCGATCTGAAGGACCGCACCGGCCAGATCCAGATCTACCTGCGCGAGGACCGGCTCGGAAACGAGGCGTACACCCTCCTGAAATGGACGGATATCGGCGATTTTCTAGGGGTCACGGGTCGCCTCTTTCGGACCCGCACCGGCGAGCTCACCGTTGCGGCTGCGGAGTTCCGTCTGTTGACCAAGTCTCTCCGCCCTCTGCCAGAGAAGTGGCATGGCCTCGTCGACGTGGAGACCCGCTACCGGCAGCGGTATCTCGACCTGGTGGCAAACCCGGAGGTGGCGACGGTCTTTCACCGCCGCTCGCTGCTGATCCGCGAGGTCCGTCAGTTCTTCGACCAGCGGGGATTCCTCGAGGTGGAGACCCCCATGATGCAGCTCGTGGCGGGGGGAGCCGCTGCTCGGCCTTTCATCACCCACCACAACGCCCTGGACATGGATCTCTATCTGCGCATCGCCCCGGAGCTTTACCTGAAGCGCCTGTTGGTGGGTGGGCTGGAGCGGGTATACGAAATCAACCGCAACTTCCGGAACGAGGGGATCGATACACGCCATAATCCCGAATTCACCATGCTGGAGTTCTATCAGGCGTACGCGGATTATCATGATCTAATGATCCTGACGGAGGAGTTCCTCCCCCATCTCTGTCGGGTTCTCCTCGGCGGGGAGGAGCTCACGTACCAGGGCGTGCGGATCAATCTCTCTCCCCCCTGGCCCCGCTTGACGGTCGTAGAGGCACTCCGGAAGGTGGGCGGAATCCCAGAGGAGGATCTGGAAGGTGCGGAGCGGCTGCGGGCCGTGGCCGCCCATCGCGGCATCCCGGTCCAGGCGGGGTGGGGATGGGGCAAGCTTGTCGACGCGCTGATGGCGCATCTGGTGGAGCCCCACCTGGTCCAGCCGACGTTCCTCCTCGACTTCCCCCTCGAGCTGTCCCCCCTGGCCAGGAGTCAGCCGGACGATCCTCGCCTGGCCCAGCGGTTCGAGCTGTTCGTGGCGGGGCTCGAGCTGGCGAACGCCTATACGGAGCTGAACGATCCTCAGGAGCAGCGTCAGCGCCTCGAGGAACAGCTGCGGGCGCGAGAGGGCGGAGATGAGGAGGCTCACCGGATGGATGAGGATTTCGTCCGCGCGCTCGAGTACGGGATGCCACCGGCGGCGGGCGAGGGGATCGGGATCGACCGTCTGGTCATGCTTTTCGCCGATTCACCCTCCATTCGCGACGTCATCCTGTTTCCGCAGCTCCGCCCGAAGGAGCAGGGATGAACCTGCGTCAACGGATGCCTTACGAGATTCTGATCGGGCTCAGGTATCTGAAGTCCAAGCGGCGAGAGGCCGTGATCTCCCTGATCACGCTGATCTCGAGCGGCGGGGTGGCGTTAGGCGTCATGGCCCTCATCGTCGTCCTCTCGGTCATGAGCGGCTTCGAGAGGGATCTCCGGGCCAAGATCCTGGGAACCACGGCCCATGTCGTCTTGCTCAAATTCGGCGAGGGAGGGGTGAGCAACGCGGGTGAGCTCCTGCCCCGGGTCGAGTCGCTCCCGCATGTGATCGGGGCTGCTCCCTTCACCCTCCATCAGGTCATGCTCACGTCTCGCCAGGGGGTGATGGGGGCCGTCCTGCGGGGGATTAATCCCCAGCAGGAGGCGAAGGTCACCGAGCTGGCACGAAACGTGAAGGAAGGGACCCTGGACGCCCTCCGTCGGGTCGATGATGGGATCATCCTCGGCAAGTCGTTGGCGGCCAGCCTGGGGGTCCGCATCGGAGATCCGGTGAATGTCGTCTCTCCCGTCGGCGGGGGCGTGACGCCCCTCGGGATGGTCCCCCGGGTCAAGCAGTTTACCCTGGTTGGGATTTTCGAGGCCGGGATGTACGAATACGATGCGGGGCTGGCCTACATCCCCATTCCGGCCGCCCAGGCCTTCTTCCGGATGGGCACCGCCGTTACCGGGGTCGAGATCAAGCTCGACGATATCTACGAGGCCGCTCGGGTGGCCGGCCGGATCCAGGAAGAGCTCGGGTTTCCCTTCTACACCCGGACCTGGATGGAGATGCACAAGAACCTCTTCTCGGCCTTGAAGCTCGAGAAGACGGTCATGTTTATCATCCTGGTGATGATCGTCTTGGTGGCCGCCTTTGGCATTGTCAGCACGCTCACCATGGTGGTGATGGAGAAGACCAGGGAGATCGCTATCCTGAAGTCGATGGGGGCCACGGCGGCCGCTATCATGAAGATCTTCATGGTGGAGGGGATTGTGATCGGGACAGCCGGGACCTTCCTCGGGCTCTTGGGCGGACTCGCCGTGACCGTCAATCTGGACACGATCGTCCCCTTCATCGAGCGCCTCTTCGGGATCAACGCCTTTCCCGGCGACGTCTATTTCCTGGATAAGTTGCCGCACCAGGTGAATGTCCCGGATGTGGTCGCGGTGGTGACGGTGAGCCTGGTCATCAGCTTCCTCGCCACCGTGTATCCGTCCTGGCAGGCTTCGCGTCTGGACCCGGTGGAGGCCCTCAGGTATGAGTGAATTCATCGAGGTCCGCGATCTTCGGAAGTCCTTCCGGATGGGCGGGGAGGCGCTCCACATCTTGAAGGGGGTCAATCTCAGGGTCCGGCGGGGGGAATTCCTCGCCATCGTGGGTCCCTCAGGGGTGGGGAAGAGTACCCTGCTTCATATCCTGGGGGGGCTGGACCGCCCCACGGCAGGTCAGGTATACTACCAGGGCATCGAGATCTCCCGCCTGCCCGAGGGGGAGCTGGCGGCGTTCCGGAATCGCACGGTCGGTTTCGTCTTCCAGTTCCACCATCTCTTGCCGGAGTTTTCGGCCCTGGAGAATACCATGATGCCGGGCCTGATTGGACGACAGGGTCGGGAGAACGCCGAGGAAAAGGCGCGAGGAATGCTAAAGCGCGTGGGGCTTGCAGACCGGCTCAGGCACAGGCCAGGGGAGCTGTCCGGGGGTGAGCAGCAGCGGGTGGCCATTGCCCGGGCATTGGTTCTGTCCCCCACCGTCCTTCTTGCTGATGAGCCGACCGGGAATCTGGACTCGAAGACCGGTGAGGCCATCTTTGACCTCCTCCGGGAACTCAATCGGGAACAGGGGCTCACGGTGATCCTCGTCACCCACAATGAGTGGTTTGCACGGCAGACCGATCGGATGCTTCGGATGGCGGACGGCCAGCTGGGCGAAGTCGGACCCGGAAGGGACCCGGGGGTCAGGGACGCCGGCACCCGATGAGGGCGGTCATGCACAGGATAAGGCGCGGAGCAGGAGTGCCAAAATCTTTCGTTGCTGGTCGGAGAGAAAACTGCTATACTGGCTCTACGTGTTATACGTCCGGGAGAGGAGACGAGTATGTTTGAGCGGTTTACCGAACGGGCGCGGAAGGTAATCATCCTGGCCCGGGAAGAGGCGATCCGTCTCGGACACAACTTTGTCGGGACGGAGCATCTCCTCCTCGGTCTCGTCCGGGAGGGGGATGGTCTCGCAATGGCCATCCTGAAGAAGCTCAGCGTGAACATCTCGACCCTGAAGGGAGAGGTGGAAAAGGTCGTCTCCGTCGGGACCCAGGTGAGCCCCGCGGGTGAGGTCCCCTTCACCCCCCAGGCCAAGAAGGTCCTCGAATACGCTATCTCCGAAGCCCGGTCCATGGGGCATAACTATATCGGCACCGAGCATCTCCTCCTCGGGCTCGTCCGCGAAGGGGAGGGGATTGCATCGCTCGTCCTCCGGGACGTGGGAGTGACGGTCGCAGCCGCCAAGGCTCAGGCGCAAGACCTGTTAGGCGAGCAGGCCACCAAGGCCGCTGGCACCGGTCGGACGCCCGCCGTGGACGAGTTTGGAGTCGACCTGACCAACATGGCGCGTCAGGGCAAACTCGATCCCGTCATCGGTCGGGAGGCGGAGATCGAACGGGTCATTCAGATCCTGTCCCGGCGGACCAAGAATAATCCGGTCCTCATCGGGGAAGCCGGCGTGGGCAAGACGGCCATTGTGGAGGGATTGGCCCAGCGGATCATTGCCTCCGATGTGCCGGAGACCCTCCTGCGCAAGCGCGTGGTGCAGCTCGACCTTCCCGGAATGGTGGCGGGCACCAAGTACCGGGGCCAGTTCGAAGAGCGGCTGAAGGCGGTCATCAAAGAGATCCAGCAGACGGGGAATGTCATCATCTTTATCGACGAGCTGCATACCCTGGTCGGGGCCGGGGCGGCCGAAGGCGCGATCGATGCCTCGAACATGCTCAAGCCCTCCTTGGCCCGCGGCGAGATCCAGGTGATTGGCGCCACCACCATGGATGAATACCGCAAGTATGTGGAGAAGGATCGGGCGCTGGAGCGGCGCTTCCAGACGATCTTTGTCGGCCAGCCGAGTGTGGACGAGACCATCCGGATCCTCCGCGAGATCAAGGACCGCTACGAAGCCCATCATTCCGCCGTCATCACCGAAGAAGCCGTGGTGGCGGCTGCCCGGCTTTCGCACCGCTATATTGCTGACCGCTTTCTGCCCGACAAGGCGATCGACGTCATGGACGAGGCAGGCTCCCGCGCCCGCCTGAAGTCGCTGATCCTCCCGGAGGACATCCGGGAGATGGAGAATGAAGTGGAACGCCTCCGTCAGCAGAAAGAAGATGCCATCAGGACGCAGGCCTTTGAGGTGGCTGCACGCCTCCGAGATGCCGAGCGGAGACTTCGAGCAGAACTTGAAGAAAGAAGGAATAAATGGAAGGAATTCAAGACAAAAGAGAAGATCATAGTCAACGATGAAGACATCGCGTACATCGTCTCTAAGTGGACGGGCATTCCGCT
>JAHFDE010000149.1 GCA_023249165.1 Candidatus Methylomirabilota bacterium
ACGGACGTGATGATAGACGCCGATCGCACGCGGTTCGCGCCCGCCGCAGGCCGTCAGCAGAAGGCCGAAGAGACACACGACCGTGACGTACGGATGCCTCACGATGCCTTCCCCGCCAGATGCCGGCGGAGGCGGTCCGGCAGGCGACTATAGCGCTCCCGCGTCCGGGCACTGCGCACCGCAATTGCGACGGCCTGTCGGGTGCCGACCATGACGACGAGGTGTCTTCCGCGGCTGAGGGCCGTATAGAGCAGGTTGCGCTGGAGCATGACGTAGTGCGAGGTGTGGAGCAGGAAGACGACGCCGGGATACTCACTCCCCTGGCTCTTGTGGACCGAGATGGCGTAGGCCAACTGGAGCTCCTCTCGGTCGCTCAAATCGTAGACCACCTCCGCCTGATCGAACCGGATCCAGACCTGCTGTTCTTCCGGGTCCATCCGAACGATCCAGCCGACGTCACCGTTGTATACCTCCTTGTCATAATTATTCCGCACCTGCATCACCCGGTCCCCCACCCGGAGCTGGCTCCCCGTGATCGCCTCGCCATCGGGGTTCAGCGCCGTCTGGAGCTCCTGATTGAGCGCGGTCGTCCCGAGGGGGCCCCGGTTCATCGGGGTAATGACCTGGATATCCTTGAGAGGGTCGAGGCCGTATCGCTCGGGGATCTGCCGGGTCACCAGGGCCGCCACGTGGCCCCGGATGGCCTCCGGATCTTCACACTCGATGAAGGCGAAGTCCGCCATCCCGAAGGGCGTGAGATGGGGAAACTCGCCCCGGTTCACCCGATGGGCGTTCACCACGATGTGGCTCTCCTTCGCCTGGCGAAAGATCTCCGTCAGGCGCACCACCGGAACCGACGCCGACGCAATCACATCGTGGAGGAGGGAACCGGGTCCGACGGAGGGGAGCTGGTCGCAGTCTCCCAACAGGATGAGAGCCGCCATCGGCGGCAGGGCCCGGAGCAACTGGTCCATGAGGACGAGGTCGACCATCGAGGCCTCGTCCACGACGACACAATCCACTTCGAGGGGCGAGACCTCGTTTCGCTTGAACCGCCCCTCCTTCGGGGCGAACTCCAGGAGTCGGTGAATCGTCTTGGCCTCCCGCCCGGTGGCCTCTGCCATCCGCTTCGCCGCCCGGCCGGTGGGGGCCGCGAGCGAAAAGCGCACTCGCTTCCCCTCAAGGATCTCGATGAGCGCCTTGAGCAGCGTCGTCTTTCCCGTCCCCGGGCCGCCGGTGATGATCAGGACCTTCGCCTCAAGGGCCTTGTGAAGTGCCTCCTGCTGCCCGACAGTGAAGCGGAGGCCGACCCGGGTCTCCGCCCACTGGATGGCCCGGCCCAGATCGATGCGGGGACCGAGACGAGGTGCCTTGGCCAGAAGGGCCAACCGAAGGCTCACCCCCTCCTCGGCCTGATACAGAGGTGCGAGGTAGACGGCGCTGTCTCCGTTGAGAGGCTCGCAGACCACCGCCTTTTCTTCGTGGAGCCGAGCGAGGGTCTCCCGAAACAGCTCCTCCCCTCTGATCCCCAGGAGGGTGAGTCCCTCCTGGCAGAGGCGCGAGGCGGGATAGTAGACATGCCCTGCCTCGGCTGCCTCATGCAAGAGATACAGCAGCCCGGCGGCGCATCGCTTTGGGGAATCCCTGGCCACCCCCAGGGACGCCCCGATCCGGTCGGCGGTCTTGAAGCCGATACCCGCCACGTCCCGCGCCAACCGATAGGGATCCTCCCGAATCACATCCGGAGCCTCTGGACCATAGGCCCTTGATATCCGCAGGGCAAAGGTGGGGGAGATCTGATATTCGTGCAGGAAGAGGATGAGCCCTCGAAGGTTCTGCTGCTCGGTCCAGGCGGCTCGGATCCGGTTGAGACGCGCCTCGCCGATCCCGTCGACCGTGAGGAGACGCTCCGGCTCCTCGTCGATCACCCGAAGCGTCTCGGGACCGAAGGCCTCAACCAACCGCCTCGCGAAGGCGGGGCCGATCCCCCTGATGAGTCCGGAGGCGAGGTAGCGCTCGATGGCAGCCACCGAGGTGGGAAGGATGCTCTCGTACGCCTCGACCTTGAATTGTTCCCCGTACCGCGCGTGGCGGACCCAGTGTCCCTTGAGGCGGATGGGCTCCCCGGGCGTAACCCCCCACAGATTCCCCACCACCGTCACCGGGCCGTGGTGACCAGGAACCTCGAGGCGCGCCACGACATACCCGGTCTTCGCATCAGAGTAATTCACCCGGACGAGGGTCCCCTCGAGCAGCCGGGGCTGACTCACCGTCCCCCCTCCCGGGAGCCCGGAGAGAGGAGGCTCAACCGGACGATCCCGGCCTCGCCGAATCGGCGCCGGATCTCATCCACGGCCCGTGCAGCGTTTTCCCTTCGCGGATCCGACGGAAAGAGGGGCATTTGACCGGGGGAAGCCTTGGGGGTGAGCTTGGAGACGGCGATGCCCAAAAGTCGGACCTTGCGTCCCTCCAGGGGGACCTTATGGACGAGGGACAGGGCGGGGTGATAGATCTCGTCGGTGAGGGCGAGGGGCGCGGGCAGGGTCAGAGAGCGCGTCAGGGTCGTGAAGTCGGCAAAGCGGATCTTCACGGTGATCGTCGAGCCCGCAAGGCCCTCCCGCCGGAGCCGTGCCGACACGCGCTCGGCCAATCGGAGGAGACTCTGCCGGATTCGGCGAAGATCCTCGCAATCGACGGCAAACGTGGTCTCTGCCCCCATCGATTTGGCCATCGCCTCCGGGACGACGGGACGGTCGTCGATGCCCCGGCTCAGGCGGTGAAGCTGCTCCCCCACCGTCCCGAGGCGACGGCAGAGCGCCTCCTCCGGCCAGCGGCTCAGCTCGCCGATGGTCTGGATCCCCAAACCCCGAAGGATCGCACCCGTCTTCTCGCCCACCCCCCACAGGCGCGCCACGGGGAGATCCCTGAGAAAGGCTTCGACCTCCTCCGGCCGGACGACGACGAAACCATCGGGCTTCTCAAGATCCGACGCGATCTTGGCGAGGAACTTGTTCGGGGCCACCCCGACCGAGGCCGTAAGCCCCTCGTGCTCTCTGATCTCGGCCTTGATCCGCTCTCCGATGACTACGGCCTCTCCGAAGAGGCGGCGACTCCCTGTGACATCCAGAAATGCCTCGTCAATGGAGAGCGGCTCGACCAGATCGGTGTAGCGTCGCACAATCCCGAAGATCCGGCCGGACACCTCCTCGTATCGGTCCATCCGAATGGGGAGGAATATGCCGCGGGGGCAGAGGCGATAGGCCCTCGAGATGGGCATGGCGGAGCGGACCGCGAAGGCCCGGGCCTCGTAGGAGCAGGCCGCAACCACCCCTCGTCCCTTCCCCGCTCGGGGGTCTGCCCCCACAATCACCGGCCGCCCGCGGTAGGCCGGATGGTCCCGCTGCTCCACCGCCGCATAGAAGGCGTCCATGTCCACGTGGATGATCGCGCGGGTCATCGTCTCCCTCCCCCTCTTTCACGGGGGGCCAGCGGGAGCATCTCGACCACCTCATCGACCGGCCGCCCCTGGGCGTTGCGAATCTTGTAGAGATTATCGATGTGCGTGAAATCGACGAGGAGCTCGGTGAGGTAACGGAAAGACCGCTCCGTTATCGCGGTAAAGAGCCGCCGCGGGGGATGCGCGACTGGTATCGTCCTCTGCACTTCCGCTCCTCTCGATCGGAACGCCCTGGAAATGCAGACATTATAGCAGAATCGATCCCGGATGCGTGCGCGAGTCTCACCCGCGCGGATGGGGGCGCTGTTGGACGAGACGGTACAGGGCCCAGGCCACGTGGATCCGCACTGCCCGTTCCTGATCCTGAAGGGCCGCACGGAGGATGTGAGAGGCTTCAGGGTTTCCGATTTCCCCGAGCGTCCACGCAGCCCGAAGGCGGACGTAGGGGTCGACATCCTGAAGGAGGCCTCGGATGTGCTCAATCCCCGAGGGATCCTCCAGCCTGCCGAGGATCCAGGCGGCGTAGAGCCGGACTCCCTTGGCCATCCCGGGGTCCGCGACGACCCGATGGAGGAGTGGACGCGGGGCCGAGTCGCCGAGATTCGAAAATGCCTCGGCCGCGTAGAGGCGGAGAGAGACGGAGGGATGCTCGAGCGTCCGGTGCAGCAGCGTGAGCCCCTCCGTCTCGCCGAGTCGGGCTAACGCCTCTGCCGCATACAGTCGGACATAGTCATCCGGATCGGTGAGGAGCTCGAGGAGTGCCGGCGCGACTTCTCGCTTTCCCAGCAGACCTAATGCCTCGGCCGCCTGCATTCGCATGGAGGCCTGCGGCGAGCTCAGGCCCTGGAGCAGCACAGGGGTGGCCCGATGGTTTCCCGCTCGAGCCAAGCCCTCGGCCGCGGCCATTCGGACCGTCTCCCGCTCGTCCTCGAGGAGGGTACCGAGATGCGCGGTGGCCATTTCGACACCCGACCGCCCCAGACGCCTGGCGGCTTGGGCCCGGACAGACGGCTCCGGATCACGCAGAAGCCCGGTGAGGAAGGCAAGGGCGGAAGGCGACGTGAGCCGACCCAACGCGTCGATGGCGACTGTTCGCGCCGCCGGATCCCCTTTCGAAGCCAGCTCATACAAGAGCGGCAGGAGCGCAGGATCTGCCAGAGAGGCCACCAGCGGAGCCGCGCGAACGCGGTCCGCGCCTCCAGCCTCGATCTCCTCTCGAAGGTACGCGTTCAGGATGCGGCCCAACAGTTCGGAACAAGGATCCCCCTCGGTCCGACACAGTTCCTGATATTCCCGGAGTGCCTCATCCACGGCGCG